>CATLEQ010000043.1 GCA_949915905.1 uncultured Lachnospiraceae bacterium
AAGAGATGAGGAATTGTTTTCGGTTTAGGAGTGCCGCGAGAAGAAAGGAGAACATCATGAGAGAAGTCACGATTTTAAAAAAGGCATCATTTTCAAAAGCAAGGGAACCATGTGTGGAAGTCGCACTTCCCCACACGTGGAACAACTTGGACGGCCAGGACGGTGGGAACGATTATTATAGAGGAAAGGGGACGTATGAAATCGAACTGCCCAAACCGGCAAGGGGGAAGAGGCAGTATGTCCAGTTCGAGGGGGCGAACCATGTCGCGGACGTATATTGCAACGGGACGTACGTGGGGTGCCATGAGGGCGGGTTTTCCACGTTTCGCTTTGAACTGACGGAGCATATGCGGGCGGACAAGAACGTGTTGAAGGTGATCGTGGACAACGACGCGCCGGAAATCTATCCGCAGCGGGCCGATTTCACGTTTTTCGGGGGGCTGTACCGAGACGTGTCCTTCGTCGAGGTGGAAAGGACACATTTCGCGCTGGAAAAGGATGGCACAAACGGTGTGTTCGTGACACCGCAGGATGACGGGGATACGAGGGCGGACGTGTTTTTGGAAGGCTCCTTGGAAGGCACCGTGAAATTGAAAATTAAAAATGCGGGCGGGCAGGTCGTGGCATCCGCGGAGTGCGACCTGGACACGTCACAGGAAGGGCACGTGGTGTTGGAATGCAAGGTTGAAAATCCGAGGCCGTGGGATGGCAGGAAAGACCCGTATTTGTATTTCGCGGAGGCAGTGTTGGAACAAGGAGGGGAAATCCTCGACAAGGTGGAGGCAGGCTATGGGTATCGAAGTTTTCATGTGGACGTGGAGAAGGGATTTTTCTTGAACGGGAAGAGTTACCCGCTCCATGGCGTGTCCAGGCACCAGGATCGTGAGGATAAGGGCTGGGCCATCGGGAAGGCGGAGCATGAGGAAGACATGCGGCTGATTCTTGAAATGGGGGCGAACACGATACGTCTGGCGCATTACCAGCACGACCAGCATTTTTATGATTTATGCGACAAGGAAGGGATGGTGGCCTGGGCGGAAATCCCGTTTATTAGCCAGTTCATCCATTCCAAAAAGGCTCGTCAGAACACGCTTGACCAGATGAGAGAACTGATCGCGCAGAACTACAATCATCCGTCCGTGTGTTTTTGGGGAATCAGCAACGAGATTTCCATGGGCGGGGAGTCGGAGGAACTATATGACAATTTGCGCGAGCTGAACGCGCTGGCCAAAAAAATGGATTCCTCCAGGCCGACGACCATGGCGCAACTTTCACTCTTGGATCCTGAAAACGTGCAGGCACATATCACGGACGTGCAGGGATACAACATCTATCTGGGCTGGTACATAGGGGAGGTCGATGACAACGGGAGGGTTCTTGACGAGATACATGAAAAAATCCCCCAAAGGCCGCTGGCGTTGAGCGAGTATGGGGCGGACGCGCTCACGACGTGGCATGGCGCGAAGCCGGAAAATCACGATTATACGGAAGAGTATCAGGCGGAGTATCATGAGGAACTATTGAAATGCTTTGAAAGCCGCCCGTATCTTTGGGCCACCTATGTGTGGAACATGTTCGATTTCGCGGCAGATGCCCGGGACGAGGGAGGGTGCAAGGGAAGGAACAACAAGGGACTGGTGACGTATGACCGCAAACTGAAAAAGGACGCGTTCTACATTTACCAGGCATATTGGACGGAAGAGCCAATGGTGCACTTGTGCGGAAGGCGGTTTGTGGACCGTGCGCCGGGAGAGAGGGATGTCAAGGTCTACACGAACGGGGAGGCGGTGACGCTCTTGGTAAACGGCGAGGCCGTCGGTACGCACACGGCCGAACATCACCGGTGTGTTTTCGAAAATGTCCCCCTGAAAAATGGGGAGAACGTGGTTGTCGCACGCGAATGCGGAAGCGGCGTGGAGGATAGGATGGTTTTGAATGGCGTCGATGTAAGCAACCCCGGATACCGGCTTGCGGACGATGCCGTCATCGGCGGGAACTGGTTCGACGAGGAGACGAAAGAACCGCTCGTGCTGGAGTATCTGGAAGGATGTTACAGCATCAAGGATACCATGGGTGATATCGTGAAGGATTCCCGGACAGCGGCCATTTTACAAGAATTTTTCATGAAAACACAAAACATGGAAGAGGACAGGGAAATGGCGCAATGGGAAGGAACCATGGAGATGGTGCAGAAGATGAGCTTTTTGAAGGTGGTCAAGGTTACGGGAATGAAATGCAAGCCGGTTGAACTGGTGGAAATAAACCGAAAATTGAGCCAGATAAAGAAGGAGGCAGTTTGATTATGAAAAACAAAGTAGTAAAACGGATTTTGTCAGTCGGCCTGATGGCGGCGATGGCGCTTATCCTGGTTGTGGGATGCGGCGGAAAGGATGATGGCGGCAGCGCGAACAACGGCGGTGGAGATGCCACGGGCGAGGATGAGTTCGCCGACAAGGACGCGAACTTTACGTGGTGGATTACCAAGACGGATGGTAACGGGGAGTATTATGAAAATTACGAAGAAGGCCCGGCCGTGCAGTTTATCAATCAGCAGTACTGGAATGTCAAGGATGGTGGCATTGGTACGGAGGAAAACGGAAGAAAGCTGAACTTTTCTTTTTTGGTTCCTATCACCGGCTCGGAGGCGGCTAACTTCAACACGATGATTGGAACCGGCGAGTATCCGGAGATTTTGGACATGACCATGTCATCGGAAAGCCCGCAGGCGATGTACGAGAACGGCATCCTGATGGATATCACGGAGTACGTGGAGAAGTACATGCCGAACTACGTGGCATATCTGGATGCCAATCCGGAGCTGAAGCCGCTCGTGCAGGTGGCGGATGAAGAGGGAAATCCGCATTATTATGCGATTTACGGCATCACGGACGGTCCGGAAGACCCTTGGGAGGGAACCTGCTACCGTCGTGACTGGGTTGTGAAGTATGCGGAGCCGACCGAGTACGTGTGGGACTGGGATAGCGATTATGTGAAGGAAAACGGACACCCGGAGGTGACCCCGCTTGCGAAGGCGGTCGAGGAGGACAAGCTGGAAGGATGGAAGAAGAACGAGGTAACAAAGTTCGAGGCCAGCGAGGGCGCGGATCCGGCAAAGGATTATACGGATAATGTGATTTTCCCGAGCGGTACGGCTGACCCGCTGACCATCAGTGACTGGGAGTGGATGTTCGAGGCGTTCGACAAGGCCATCGCGGATAGGGGATGGGCGGACGACAGGGGCGCGTACGGGTTTTCCATTCCGTATTACGGATATAGCCAGATGGGAGATATCACGTCTTCCTTCGGAGGTGGAACGGGGACGTATTACGTAAAAGACGGCCAGGTATCCTATGACGGGGTTTCCGAGAACTTCAAGACCTACATCGAGTGTATGCAGGAGTGGTATAAGAACGGCTGGCTGGATACGAACTTCAACACCCGTGCCGCTGACATGTTCTTCCAGATTGACACGGCGGGCGTGAACTCGGGCAAGGTCGGTATGTGGTGCGGGCTTACCAGCACTTTGGGAGCGGCGCTTCGTGTTTCTTGTCTGGATGCGACCGACCAGAAGGAAGCTTACGTGATGGGGTGCGCGCTTCCGATTAACGACATGTACGGCGGTGAGGATCAGATGTACAAGGAACCGGACGCGTTGTACCAGACGAGCCGCAAGGGTTCGGCCATCGGTATTACGGAAAAGGCGAAGGACAAGGATCTGGCCGTGTTATTTACCTATCTGGACTGGACATATACGTTGGAAGGTGCGAAAGTCGTCCGTTTTGGTTTGAACGCGGAACAGTATGCTTCCGTGAAGCTGGATCCGGACTTGTATGCAAATTACGAGATTGAGACGGCTTACACTGAGTCCACGAATGACGAAGGAAAGACAGTGTATACGAAGACATTTGATTCTTCGGAGGCAATTGGGGGCGCGTTGATGGCGCAGAGGATGGATACTGGTATCAAGCTGACAGGTAACAGCGGCGAGTATGTCAAGGAGGTTGGTAACCCGGCAGTCGTTGCCAATGCGATGGAGCAATGGACGAAGTACCTGAACAAAGGTAACGTGTTTGATTATAGCGGATTGCTGAACGCGGAAGAAGCCGAAGAGTATGGCAAGATTAACACGGCGAGTACGGATTACCAGTCCCAGAACGTGCCGCGCGTCATCAAGGGCGAGATGAGCTGGGATGACTACGTGAAAGGGTTGGAGGATATCGACAACGACACGGTGGTCGAGTTGTTGCAGAACTACGTGGACCTGGCGAGCACGGTGGGCAGGTAAAGTCGTACGGCGGCAGGCCAGGAAGGCTTGTCATGAGAACCAACAAAATTCATAAATAATGTAAAAATAAGGCGGCGTGTCAGTTTATCGGACAAGCTGCCTTATGCTTTGAGTTTCACTTGCGAAACTCTTTTTTATGTCGTATAATACGTTATACTGAACGACAGATTGCATCGGCCGTGAGTATAAAGCGAGGCGAAAAGGAGGATGAATCATGGATAGTGTAATGAATACGGTGTTGACCGACATGTCCGGTGCCTATATCGAGCATTCGGAGGTCATCACGAACTTTGTGTCTGTTGTTCATTCCCAACTGAAAAACAGTACGTGCAAGGTTTTCCCGGACAACGTGCAGTATAAATGGGTGGTGGACGGTGAGAGCAGAACCGTGATTCCGGATGCGACGATAAATTGCAGGGTTCACCATAAAAAAGGAAATTCGTTTTTTGATATTCCTCGATTTGTGATGGAGGTTATTTCTGCGTCAACTGAAAAATATGACCGGGGAGAGAAAATGGAGTTGTACCGACAGCAGGAAGTGGACGAGTATTGGATTGTGGACTGGAGAAAGAGGCAAGTGGAAATTTACAACTTGGATTATGATGAGAACCAGGACGCAAAGTATTTTTTATGGCGGACGGTCACGGAGAAAAACAAGGACGAATTAAGGCTCGTGCATTTTCCAAATGTCAAAATCACGTTTGACGAATTGTTTGACGGGGTGGACGAATAAAAAAGGAACGGGTATCATCAGTTGGCATGCGATAAGCCCCGTCGGTATTCTTGCGGGGTGACTCCATACTTTTCTTTAAAATGCTTATAAAAATGTGTCCGATTACTAAACTTCAATTGTTCGGCGATTGCCGAGACGGACAAGGTCGTCGTTTCCAATAGCACTTTGGCTTTTTCCAATGTGAAGGTCATGCCGTAGTCAAAGAGGCAGATGCCGGTATAACGTTTGACGATAGTATTTAAATAATTGCCGCTATAGTGCAACACGCGTTCCAATTCGGTGCGCGTCATCCGCCCGTCGGTGTCGTTTAATAGGCTGCGGATTCGCAAAAATAGCAGAAAGTCGGCACTGGAATGGAGGTTGACCGGCACCATATGGTACTGTTCGGGCGAGCCCAGGTATGCGAATATCTGACAAATGCAGCCTTTGAGCAGATAAGTGGAGCCCAGGGACGGAAAAAGCAGCGTGCGTATTAATTTGTCACCAAAATCGTGCAATATTTGTGCACTTTGTGTGTTTTGAAACGTGGGGAAAAAGTCCAGGTAATCTTTTTGTTCGTCGGTGCGGATGTTTTCTTCCATGAAGCGGAACACGGCATTTTTATGCGGGGCATCTTCTTCAGAGAACAGCGATACCTTTTTCGCGTCAATCAGTTCCTTGACAAAGTCATTGGAGAGTGCCAGGAAAAGAACCGTGCATTTTCCAATATAGCGTTCCGTGTGGATGATGTTGCGGTTAATCAGGCAGCAGGAACCGGCAGTATATAAATATTCTTTGTCCTCGATGCGTTGGATGATCTCTCCCTTTAAGACAATCAGGAATTCAAAATAGTCATGTCTATGTAAGGGAGAATTGCCGGTGGCAGTATCAGGTGACGGAACCAGATTGTTTTGGTAAAAAGGCTTGCCACATGGGGAAATCGAAAAATAACTGTCGATGTTGTTGGGTAATCCATTGCGGTTGTAGGCGATGCTCAGGTAAAAAGGGGCACGGATGCTATAATGTAGGTACGCCTGTCCGGGAACGGGAGAAACCTCAAGGATGCCGTCGGGGGCGTTGCGGGTAGTGTATTCTTCGATAAGGGGAGCGGCCGAGAGGGTGGCAGTATTGCTGTTTTCATTCATATGACAAAATCTCCTATTCGTATCATGGGGCAAGATACCTTTTGCCCCTGGTATCATCATGATACTATTTTGCGGCCTGCGAAAAGAAATGTCAAGGTTATTGTTCACGTGGCTGTGCGCTTCGCCGCACGGCCACGGTCTGACAAGGTGATGGTGTCGATGAGCATCCAACCCATTGCCGTAGGCAATTTTAAATGGTTGGATGCCGTTACTATTGCGGCCGTAGGCCGTGAATAGTAACATGTCAAGGAAAAACGATAAGGGGCTAAACAATAATAGGGGATTCGCCTTGGAGCATACAATAATAACCTCTGTACAGAAAAGGTGGTTCGTGATAAAATATCCGTGGAGGGCAGAGCCGGCAGATAAGGAAAACAAAGGAGTTTATGGCGGCTTGGCCCATAAACCATGGATGGAGTATAGAAAATGGGACGAAGAAAAAAGCGTGGTTGTCTGGGATGTTTTGGTGCGGTGCTACAAGCGATGGCGGTCGTCATACTGGCTTCTGTCATTGTGGCGGTCGCGTTGCCGGGCGTATTGAAACTGTTGCCGGATTTTCCACGGGAACTGAAAAAGGCGGTCGATGAGGCGCAGGTTCCTTTTGAAGAACTTGAAGTTGTGGAGGAGGACGTCACTGCCGGATATTATTACCAGAATCTGAATGAAGAAGAACGCCAGATTTATAAAGAGCTTTTGCAGGGCGTGCAAAAAAGGGAAGACGTAATCTATGTACACACGGGAGATTTTGACTTGATTACCAGGGTGTATCGATTCTTGATGCTGGACAGACCAGAGTTGTTCTGGTGTTCGGGCGCGTTGAAGGCGACGTATTATCCGACCTATTCCGAAGTGTCGGCGGAGTATACTTGCACGGAGGACGTGCGGGTCGAAAAGCAGCAACAGATTGACCTGGAGGCGGAGATGGCCTTGACGTTGCTGCTTGCGCAGGCCTCGGCCGAGCGGTTTGACCAGATTCCGGAGTATGAACGTATCAAGTTCGTATTTGAATATCTGGTCAATACGGTGGATTATGTGGAAGGTGCGCCGGACAATCAGAACATGTACAGCGCGCTCGTGGGAAAGCAGACGGTCTGCGCGGGGTACGCACGTTCCGCACAGTATTTGCTGCAAAAGATGGGGCTAGAATGTATTTATGTGACGGGGACTTGCTCGGACGGCGAGGCACATGCGTGGAATTTGGTCAAGTGTGACGGGAACTGGTATCAGATGGACGTCACGTTCGGAGATCCGGAATATATGCAGACGGAGGAAGGCGAGGCGTTAAGAAGCAGCGAGATTGATTATGGATATTTGTGCTGCAGTGACGAACAGATTTTGAAGGAGCGCGTGATGGATGACCTGGTGACGTTTCCGGCGTGCACGTCCTTGGATTATAATTATTATGTGATACAAGGGCGGTATTATTCCGGTTACAATTCGTCCAGAATTTTGGAGGACATGAATCAGGACATCTATAATGGGGAGAGGAAGTTTTTGTGCCAATTCGCGTCGGAGGACTTGTGCGCGCAGGCTTTTGCGGATATGGAGGCAAACGTGTTCCAGGAAGCCGCCCAGACATTTATGTCGGTTTATGGCTTGCAGAACGTGGAATACTATTACCTGCATGATCCGGCCATGAACACGGTGAAGCTATATTGGAATTATTAAAGAGGAGCGTGTCACATGATGATGGATGTGTCACGCTCCTTTTTTAAGCAGAGAATGCGCTCGCAAAGCGAAACGTTCTTCTTAATGAATATCCGGCTGGCCGGTGGCCTTGTTTACCGGTATCCGTAATTTTCCGTCGGGAGAGGAAAGTCTTCCGTTTAAAATGTCCTCTTCCGTGAAGCGGGCCATGAGGATTTCCCTCTGGGTTACGCGCTCCCAGTCATAAGTCACATAAATATATCCGTTTGCGGCCTCTTTCGCATCGGGATAGGAGACTTCATTTCTCTCGTCCAGAAGAAGGGAATAGGGCCATGTCTGCCCGTCGTCTTCGCTTAAAAGGGCGGTGAGATGGCTGCGTCCCTTCCAGGATTTTACATTTCCCTGGCTCATGATGTCATCCAGATCGATTCTCTGGTCAAATTGATAATGATTAATCATCAAAAGCCGCCCGGATTTTAGACGTCTTATATGGAAACGGGAGCAGGGGCCGTCGATGTGGCTTTTCCTGCCGGGAGTCCAGGTATGCCCGCCGTCTGCGGAAAAGCTCTCCCCGATTCCGTCAAACGTTCTGGTAAGCATCCAAAGGGTGCCGTCTTTTTTCTCCACGATCATGTTCTCGTCAAAGCTGCGGTTTGGAATGTCGGCATGTCCTCTTAAGGCTATGGTTTTTCCCTCGTCTGTAGATGCATATACATTGGAAAATTGTTCCTGTTCCAATCCATGGCGTTCCGTGGGGACGCTTCCGCTTGTATCGCACCAGATGGCAGTAGGAAACAGCCATTCCTTTTTGGAGGTGACGATGGGTTTGTTCATCATAATGCCGTTTGCGATGCGGCGGGGCTTGGTCCATACAAGCCGGTCGGCATCGGGATTCTCACAAAGGGAGACCCATACGCCGCTTCGTCCGTCATGAAATCCTTTTGCCTGGGTCCAGGACATCCAAAGCACCTTGTGGGGATCAATCCAAAGGCAAGGGTCATAAATGCGGCATTGCAAATCCGGATGCTCCACGACCGCTTCGCAGGAGCGGAACGTTTTTCCGTTGTCGTCGCTGGTACAAAGAACCATGATGTTGCCGCCGACCTCCGCGTCCTGCCCGGAATAGAAATTAATGAAAATACGTCCATTGTCGGTCACCTCGATAGAGGGGATTCCCTGCCATCGGCGGTAGTCATCCTGAAAACGCGCTTCCGTCGGGCGGATATACAGCTTCGCGGGCTGCATGGATGAATCAGTGTTCATAATGAGTTACCTCCGTTATATAATTATTTAGCTCATCAATAATGAGTAGTATAAAGATATAATACAAGCATTTGTTTCGATTGTCAAGAAAAATAATTATAGAATAGTGACAAAAAATAACGAAAAAATACTTGACATATCTGCTTTGCCCGTGTATATTATAAATACAACATAGCTCATCAACAATGAGCTATGAAAAAAGAAGATGGGAGGGATTTGTTTGCAAAACAGAACGTTGTTTGTCGGGGGGCGGATCGTCCTGCCGGATCGAGTGACGGACGGCTCTCTTCTCGTGGAAGACGGAAAGATTACGGGAGTATTAAGCAAGGGGGCGGAGGGAAGAATATCAGGTTGTCAGGTGATTGACGTGACCGGAAAGGTTCTTCTCCCGGGACTGGTTGACACCCACGTCCATATGTGGGATCCTTCGCCTATGAATTACCGTGAGGATTGGTATCACGGGACGGCATGCGCGGCATCCGGCGGGATTACCACGGTGGTGGACATGCCGTTAAGCGTTCCCCCGGTGACGGACGAGAAGGGATTTTCGTTAAAGCTGGACGTGGCGGATAAAAATGCCTTTGTGGATTTTGCGTTTTGGGGCGGCTTGACACCGTCTTGCGTGGAGAATATGGAACGGCTTCATGAGCTTGGCTGCGTGGCGTATAAAGGCTTTATGTCTTTTGCCAATCCGGATTATCCGCAGATCACGGACGGCCATCTGATTCGCGGCATGAGGGAGGCGGCAAAATTCGGTGGGCTGATCGGAGTCCATGCGGAAAATGCCGAGGCGGCGGATTTTGGCAGCAGGGAGATGGATGTTCGTCATTGCACGGATGAAGCCATGCATGACGAGGCCAGACCTTGGTGGGTGGAACTTGAGGCAATCCAGAGGGCGGTATTATTTTCCAAGGCCAATCATAGCCGCTTATATATCTGTCATATGACCATAGCCGAGGGAGCGGAGTTTTTGAAACGGCAAAAATCCATGGGAGTGGACGTGGCGGTGGAAACATGTCCTCATTACTTATTGTTTGATAAAACGATTTTGCGTGAGAAAAAGGCCTATGCCAAATGCAATCCTCCTATTAGGAGTCGGGAAAACGTGGAGAAGCTTTGGAATTATGTGTTTGACGGAACCATTGACACCATCGGTTCGGATCATGGCCCTTACAGTGACGAGGAAAAAGTGGTTCATGGAAATTTCTGGAAAGAATATTGCGGATTTGGCGGCTATGATGCCATGTTGCCCGGGCTTTTGACCGAGGGTGTCCATAAAAGGGGTCTAAGCCTCCCGCGTTTGGCGGCATTGACGGCGGGAAACGCGGCCCGAATCATGGGACTTGCCGATAAAGGGAGCCTGATGCCGGGAGCGGATGCCGATATCGTGGTAGTGGATTTAAAGGAACGTTGGCGTTATGACGGGGCGAAGAGTTTTTCTAAGACGAAAAGCACAAAAGGCATTTATCAGGACATGGAATTTGTCGGAAAGGTAAAATCTTGTTATGTAAGGGGAAACATGGTATATGACGGGGAACGGATCGTGGGGACTCCCGGTTGGGGAAATTATGTTCCTGGTTTTTAAAACCGGCAATGATAGGGAAAGGAGGGATTTGATTGGCGTATGCGGTAGAGATGAGGAATATTACGAAACGGTTTCCCGGTGTCGTGGCCAATCAGGACGTTACTTTACAAGTTCGCTGGGGAAGCATACACGGCTTGATTGGAGAAAACGGTGCGGGAAAGACGACGCTTATGAAGGTGCTTTATGGAATGTACCATCCGGATGGCGGGGAAATTCTGATTGACGGGAAACCGGTACGTTTAAAGGATCCCAAAGATGCCATTTCGCATAGTATCGGGATGGTTCATCAGCATTTTACCTTGGTCGGTTCCTTGACGGTGGCACAAAATATTATACTCGGGAAACCCATATGCAAAAAAACCGGGATTTTGGATCTGGATCGTGCCAATAAAGAGGTGGAGAGACTGGGCGAGGAGTATGGCCTGCCAGTGAATCCCAAAGCTTTTGTAAAGGATCTTCCCGTGGCCATGCAGCAACGGGTGGAAATTCTCAAGGTGCTGTATTTGGGGGCGGACATCCTGATTATGGACGAACCCACGGCAGTGTTGACACCCCAGGAAATCCAAGGGCTTTTAAATACATTGCTTCTTTTGAAGGAAAAAGGAAAAAGCATTATTCTGATTACGCACAAGCTGAGGGAGTTGATGAGTGTCACCGATGACATTACGGTACTTCGGGGCGGCGTGGTGACCGGGGTGGTAAAAACGTCCGAGGCCAGTGAAAAGCGGATTGCGTCCATGATGGTAGGAAAGGAAATCAGTTTCGAGGTGCCAAAAGACGTGGCGAAGCCAGGAGAGGAAGTGCTCAAAGCGGAGCATTTATATTATCAGGATAAGTTTGGCGTTACCATGTTAAATGACGTGAGTTTTACGGTAAGGAAGGGAGAAATCCTCGGAATTGCCGGAGTGCAGGGGAATGGGCAGACAGAGTTGATCGAGGTACTCTCGGGCATGACTACGCGGTATCAGGGAAGGATTGTATTTGGTGACCGGGAAATTCGGCAAAGTGATTTGCCGTTGAAGCGGCGAGAGGCGGGACTGGGACATATTCCAGAAGATAGGCAGACCATGGGAGCGGCTCTTGCGGCCACGCTTTTAGAAAACTTTATTATGGGTGGGCTGTCTGATTTGGAGTATACGTCTCCAGGAATGATTTCCTATTCTAAAGCGGCCACGGTGGCGAAAGGACAGTATGAACATTTTGATGTGAAATATGCGTCTTTGGGAGAACCGGCTGGTGCGCTTTCTGGCGGTAACCTGCAAAAAGCCATTGTGGCCAGGGAAATCTATCGTAATCCTCAAATCCTGATTGCGGCTCAGCCCAGCCGGGGTGTGGACATTGGAGCTACCATGTTTATCCATGAGCAGTTAATCAAGCTTAGGGATGCCGGAAAAGGAATCCTCTTGGTATCGAGTGAACTTGGCGAGGTTATGTCCTTAAGTGATCGAGTCATCGTAATGTACAATGGAGCCATCGTGGGAGAGGTAGACCCAAAAAACAGCAGCGAGGAAGAGTTGGGTCTGATGATGGCGGGAATGAAAGGGGGACATTCATGAATTTTGAATTTCGTCAGAATCCAATCAATGTACGTACCGCCCTGGCGGCGATTTTCATTGGAACTTTAATTGGATTTGTCATGGTCACGTTGTTTGGGTACAACCCCGTGGAAGTGTTTGCCACTTTGCTTAAAGGAGCCTTTGGTTCTGCCAAAAACATTGCGACCAGCCTTCGGTGGGCTACGCCCCTTATGTTTACCGGGGTGGCCGCGGCCTTGAGTTTCCGGGGCGGCATGTTTAATTTTGGAATTGACGGCCAACTATATTTCGGCAGTCTGGCGGCTACCATTGTAGGAGTTATCTGCACCGGGGTGCCGGGCATCATTTTGATTCCCTTGATGATGCTGACCAGCATGGTGTGCGGTGCCCTCTGGGCGTTTATCCCGGCCTTTGTCCGGGTGAAACTAAACGGCAGTGAAATCGTTCCGGCCCTCATGATGAATTATGTGGCGATTCATTTGACGGATTATATCGTGCATTACTATTTTCTGGCCAGTGGAACCAACGGGGACTCCCTAAAGACCGAGCGGATTGCCGAGCAGGCCCAGTTTTCCCCGTTGGCTTCGGGATATCAGTTGACGGGTGCCATTTTTATAGGGCTGTTCGTCGTGCTGGCGTTCTGGTGGCTTATGAAAAAAAGCAAGTTGGGTTATGGCATTTCGATGAGCGGAATGAATCCCACGTTCGCCCGGTATGGGGGGATACAAGTGGATCGCATGAGAATTCTGGTCATGCTGTTAAGCGGTGCCCTGGCCGGTCTTGGCGGGGCGGTAGAAATCATGTCCATGCGCTGGCGGTTTGAATCGGGCTTTGCCCCCAGCTTTGGAAATGATGGAATCCTGACGGCCTTGCTGGGAAGCTCCACGCCGCTTGGAACCCTGATAGGAGCAATATTTATGGGGGCACTGAAATCCGGAAGCCTGGCGGTGGAGCGGTATACGGACGTGTCCCGTTCCCTGGCCACGGTCATCCAGGGGCTGATTATATGCTTTGTGTCGGCCAGGTTGATTTCGAAGTATATTGGATTTGATAAAATTGCGGAGAACTTGTCAGTGCTATTTCATTTTAACAGAAAGGCAGGTGAAAAGGATGCTTGATCTTGGCATATTGGGCGTGACCATGCGGATGGCGACTCCCATCTTATTGGCCGGGACCGGAACCCTTTATAATGACAGGGCCGGAGTGACCAATATCACGCTGGAAGGTTCCATGCTTCTGGGAGGCTTTTTCGCGGTGGCCTGCAGCTTTTTTACCGGAAGCTGGGTGTTGGCCGCACTGGCGGGCATCGCCACGGGCATAATCGTGTCCCTTGTCTTTTATTTCCTGACTTCCATCTGTGGAGGGGACGAGCTGGTGGTGGGCTTTTCCATGAATGTTTTACTGGACGGCCTTTCCATCTTCTTGTTGAAGCAGATTTTTCACCAGTCCGGTTCCTTGGTAGATGAAAGAATCGTGGGAGTTCCTCAAATTTCCTCGGAAGTCCTGGGCGGGATTCCGATAATCGGGGATTTGTTTAACGGACAGACTTGGATCGTGTATTTCACCTTTGCCTTTGCATTGCTTACCTGGGTGATTTTATATCGGACGCCTTTCGGCCTCAAGGTTCTGGCTTGCGGGGAGAGCCCCCAGGCGGCCGCCACGGTGGGAGTAAAGGTGTTGCGTATCCGATTTATCTGTAATTTGATTGGCGGGGCTCTGTGCGGTTTGGCAGGCGTTCAGATATCCCTTGGCTTTTTGTCCCTCTTTACGCAGGGAATGACGGTCGGACGGGGATTTATCGCCCTGGGCTCCGTTGTCTTTTCCAAGGGAAATCCGTTAAGGCTGATTGCCGTTACCATGTTTTTTGGCTTTGCCGAGGCAATGTCCAACAGAGTGCAGTTGATGCAGCTGCCCTCTGAGCTGGTTTTGATGCTGCCCTATCTTGCGGTGGTAATCCTGACCTTTGTGCGTTTTGACCGTTTGAAGAAGATAAAAGGGATGAAGGATCAGGAGGCCTGCTGAAAGAAAGGATTGCATAAAAAGTATAATACTATTTCAAAGAAAGGAAGGAAAAAAGCATGAAGAAAACAAAAAAATGGTTGGCGTTAGGGTTGGCGCTCATTCTGACGATGGCATTGTTTGCCGGATGCGGAAAAGAGGGTGAGGAACAAGGAGAGCAACAAGGAGGACAAGAGGAGCAAGGGCAGGAGGAAAAGACGCTTAAGGCTGCCATGATCACGCCTCAGAAGTTGGGGGATGACGGCCCCATCGACGCTTGTTATGCGGGACTTCAGGCGGGTGCGAAAGATTTTGGATATGAAATCAAGGTGCTGGAACCGGAAGCGGGAGAATATGAGGACAGTATTCGTTCCATGTGCGATGACGGTTATAATTTGATTTTCTGTATCTTTTCCCAAATGCAGGACGCGGTGTCCAGGATCGCGCCGGAATATCCGGACGTGATGTTTGTCCAGGTGTTGGGCGATTTGGAAATGGACAATGTAAAGACGATCAATTATAAGGACCAGGAGGCCTCTTTCTTGTGTGGGCTTGCCGCGGCGACCATGAGTAAAACGGGCAAAGTGGCGGTGATTGCCGGGGCTCCCGTGGGAGACAATGTCCGAAACATCGCGGGCTTTGAGGCAGGTGCAAGAGAGGCGAATCCAGAGATCGAGGTGACGCACCTTTACGTGGGTTCGTTTGAAGACCCGACCAAGGGAAAAGAATTGGCAAATACTTTGTTGGACGAAGACTATGACATGATTTTGCAAGTATGTGCGTCCTCTTCCATGGGAATTCGGGAAGCGGTCAAGGAGCGGGGCACTGATGTGTGCATGATTGGGAACTGCGTGGATGAAAGCACGGCGATTCCCGGCCAGGTACCATTTTCCAATTTCTCGGATCACAACAAGACCGTTTACAGCACCATGAAAGAATTTGCCGAAGGGAAATTCGAGGCCGGTGTCGTGAACTGGGGACTGGAAGAAGGAATGACAAAATGTATCTTCGCAGAGGATGACATCATGGAGGTTCCGCAAGAGGTTAAGGATCTGGTTGCGGAATATGAGCAGAAAATCATAGACGGAACCATCGTGCCGCCTGCCGAATTGGAAGAAGAATAGTAACTTTGGCATTGTGTTTTACAATGTTCGTTGCAGGTCACCCCGAGCCGGTGCGGGGTGGCTGCGACAAATTTTTGTTTATCCAGTTTCTGCCAACGGTAATTGATTTTTATGGTACAATATGTTAGACTAACTTATATGCAAAGAAGGTATGGGAGTGTGGTGAGTGTAGTGAAACAGACGGATGAAAGAAAAAAATTAATGCAGCTCGGCGTGTTCAAAACGCAGGCTGATTCTATGATGTACCTGATTGCTCGTTCCATTGATCGAAAGGAAGGGCCGGTTGGTTCTTGGAGCTTGAAAATGGATTTGGACGATAGTGGCGTGGAGAGCAGTACGGCCACTATTGGCCGCTATTTGAAAATGCTGGATGCCAAGGAGTATACCATACAGAAGAGCAACCAGGGAAGAATCCTGACCCCGGCCGGGAAAATATGGTTGGATGGCCTGGAGAACCGTATTGCCCGTGCAAAAGTACGGGAGGACATCGGCCGGAGGATTCATGTGAATGAATATACGGAAATGGTGGATTTGATGCGGGTTCGGAAACTAATCGAGGTGGAGGCTGCCAGACTGGCGGCGGAAAATGCAGACGAAGAAGATCTAAAAAGGCTGGAGGAGGCGTTGGCCACGCATCATCAGTATGTGGCGGATAATAAGGATCCGGTAGATCCGGCTTTGGATTTTCATTTGGCAGTCACCCAGGCAAGCCATAACAAATTCATGTCTGCAGTGCTTTCCCTCCTGGCTTTTGAAGAAAAGCAGATTGAGTCTACCATAGAGG
>CATLEQ010000044.1 GCA_949915905.1 uncultured Lachnospiraceae bacterium
ACAGATGCTTTGGCTTTACGTAAGCTTTATCCTTGAATCAGATGCCTGAAACTGCCAGCTTCCGGGTTTGGGAGTATAATCGATTAATTCGACAAAAAAGTCCACGTTTAACTTGTACTTTTTCTTGACATAGTACCAATTACTTTCCGGTCTCCTCTTCAGACACTAAAAGAAATTAAACAATTGGATATATTTCACATTATCATTTACCGAATATCTTTCATTAAATGACATAAAACCATTCTTTTCACTCTGGTAGAAATTCAATAACTTTACCTTGTCCTCACATTCCAGAAAAACGATTCCCCCACCGATATCATGCTGAACCTTCTCCAAAATTTCAAATGTCAAATCCATCAACTCGTTTCCACTAATCGAGTTTTCCTTTGGCACAGCACTGTTTTTTCCAAACTGTGCAATTAAAAATGCAGAAACATTATATTTATCTGTATCTTTATCCAAAGTAGCATACCTTGATAATTTCCTACGAACCGTATTACTAATACTGGTATTTGTAACTTCAATAGCTTTATGTGACAATGTATAAATCCCTGCAAGCACTCTTCTTTCTTCGTTGATTTTCTTCATGACGAGATATGTAATGGAAAGTTTTCTTTTGCAAAATCAAGGGCTTTATTTCGCACAAAATCCTCCACTTCTAAATTTAACGGACACGAAAAATCGGAGAGAAGTTTCGTCAATTCCTCCTCTCCGATTGCTTTAAGCATATCCTGAATATTTACCGCTATACAATCATTCATTTTCCTTATTCCCCATTCCCATAAACTTACGTATTTCCTCAATATTTGTAACTAGCTGAATAATCGGTTTAACCGGTTTTCTTTCTGGTTCATGAGCCGACATGTCTAATGCTTCGGCAAAATCTTCCACCTTTTTAGGATCTGTAATTTTTATATTGGTAAGTATACTTGACGTTGCCATATCAACACCTCCTCACAAGTTGAAACCTATTTTTTAACTCTTTTCTTGTATTATATGCAAAAGCCATGGAAATTACAATACTTTTTAGACAAGTTTATGTTTCAACTGCGCGGTTGCAATTTGACAGCTCACATGCATGCAATTTATTGCCATGCATGTGGACTGTCGGATTAGCACCCCATTCCATAATGAGCACCATATATCCCAATGCATCCCCTACTCCCTTGACATATTTAAAAAGCGGCCTTTGGCACTCATGACTTCATCTATGTTTTCCATCAATCGAAGTAAATTATCCGTGATTCTCTCCTGCCGCTTTGTCGGCTCGCCTGCATAAAAAGCAATCTTTTCGGGTGCATCATAATAATATCTCAAAATTCAATTTTCTCCAACTCGGCGTACATCCCGTCCATGATTTCCTTCGCCTTTACCGAATCCGGCTGGCTCTGGATGATGTGCCTGGAAAACATCGCGTCAAAATTGTTGCCGGCCATCAGCTTGGCATGGTCGCCCATCCTGCTGACAAATCCGGGAATGACTTTCTCCACGGCCGCCACCGCTTCCGGCACGGCCAGGATGTCACCCAACGTGGAGTGTCTTCCCAGACAGTAAACGTTTTTCCCACTCACTTTCAAATCCGCCTCGTGAAGAATCGTCCGGCAATCCGTGCCGACATACACACTATATTCGCCAACCGGCAGTACCACGCCCTTGGCCGGGTCGTACATCCGCAGGTCTTCTGCAGTAACCTCTATCGCGACTTCCCGTTCCTCTCCCGGCTCCAGATCCACCTTGACAAATCCTTTCAGCTCCTTCACCGGGCGCAATACCTTCGGCCTTTTTTCACCCATGTACACCTGGAGCACCTGCGCGCCTTTTACACTGCCCGTGTTCTTTATTTTGGCGGTAATCGTAAACTTCTCGTCCGCATTCGCATCAAACGTCTGCGGCACGTTCACGTCACTCACTTCAAACGTCGTATAAGACAAGCCATATCCAAACGGGTAGCGAACCGGAACCTGCTTTTTATCATACCAGCGATATCCGACAAACACGCCCTCTCCATAATAAACGTCATCGTACTCCCCGTCCAGATAGGGATACGTCGGAACGTCTTCCACGCACTCGGGGAACGTCACCGGCAATCTTCCCGCCGGTATCGCCTCGCCGTAAAGGATGTCGGCCATCGCCTTGCCGCCCATACAGCCCGGTACGAAAATGGCCAGTATGGCATCCGCATAAGGCTCCCACGCCCGCACGTCGACCGGTCCGGCCACGTTTAACAGCACCACGGTTTTCTTTCCCGCCTCTTTCGCCTCTTTTAATACAGAAACGATTTGCCTCTGGTCAACGGCATCCACGTCCATCGCCGGGCGGTCGGCATTTTCCCCGCCTTCCGCTCCCGCCGCGTAAACTACCACGTCCGCGTTCTCCATACATCCGTCAAATACTTCCACGCCCAGTGCCGCGCTCTCATCGTACACATTGCCATGCAAGCAGGTGTTAACCATGGTGGAACCGCTACCGCACTCCATCGTGTCCTTCGCCCGCGTCCCGTAAAATGCCGTTTTAAAAGATTTGTCCAACGGCAGCACGCCGTCTTCATTCTTCAATAAAACTGCACCGTCCACCAACGTGTCGTAAGCCTCTTTTAGAACCCGCTTTCGGTCATAAGCATCCGCGATTTCCTGGTGGCTGTCGCGAATCCAGATTACCAATTGCAGGAAACGAGTGAGGGCATCATTCACACGAGCCTCATCGAGCTTCCTGCTTTCCATTGCTTCTGCCAACTCCTGAAATGCCCTCTCTCCGGGGCCGTTGAGCGTAACATCCAACCCCGCCGCGATGGAATCCTGCGGATGCTTCGAGGCCGCGCCCCAGTCAGAGACGATTACGCCGTCAAAGCCCCACTCCTCCTTCAACCAGTCGGTCAAAGTCATCTTATTGTAGGAAGAAAATACGCCATTGACCGCATTGTAGGCCGACATGACGGACTTCACGCCCGCCTCCTTCACGGATGCCTCAAAGCCCTTGGCATAAATTTCCCGCAGGGTTCGTATCGACACATGGGTGTCCTTCGTCTCTCTTCTGGTTTCCTGATTGTTGGCAATGTAATGCTTCGCGCTCGCCGCCGTCCCGGTTGACTGCATGCCGGATATAAAGGCCGGGGCAATGCGGCGCACCAGTGCCGGATCCTCCCCGTACATCTCATAATTACGGCCGCCAAGGGGATCGCGCATGATGTCCACGTTTGGCCCGAGACACACGTCTAGGTGGGCGGAACGCATTTCTTGTCCCACCGCCTTGCCGATTCTTTTCGCCTGCTCGGGACGGAAAGTCGCCCCGATGTTAATCCCGGACGGGAAAGAGACCGACGCTCCCGCCGTGTTGCGGCGGTTTTTCAAATATTGTAAAAATGCCATCTTAATCGGATTGCCCTCCGCCAGCCTGGCCGCTTCCTCTTCCGTAGCCTCGACCAATTCCTGCATTTCCACCCAGATGTTGCCCATGCCGGATGCCGCATTCGATGAATCGTTTCCCTCTGCGGACGCATTGCCCGATACATTTCCTTCCGTGGACGCGCCGCCCGGTGCATTTCCTTCTGTGGACGCGCCAGAGGCCACCCCGGCCTTGGCCATCATTTCCATTAAAAAGTCAAGCATGATGTGGGTTCCGTTCACGCCGGTCGCCCCGTCGGCAAGCACCACCGAGGGGATGTCCATATCCGGAATCGCCTGGGAAATACATGGTGTCGGCAAAATCAGGAATTTCACCTTTTCTTCTGTTGTCATGTCCGCGATCACTCCGGGAATGGAAGCCGCGTTCGTCAATTTTGTGCGCATGTCGTGCTCCTTTCTTTTATCAGGCCTTTCACAGCCTTTTTCAGTAACTTATAAGCGGCTTCTGCAAGATTCACTGCATAAGCCGCTTAATCAAACAAGTACCTTTATTATAATACAAGCTTCGAACAATGTCTACTTTTTCCCATATTCTTGACTAATTTTTTGCCCTCTTTTCTTTTGCCGCTTTCCGCCTTGCAATCAACGCCTGTTCTTCCTTAATGCTTTTCTCCACCGTCAAGAACTGCAGCAGCACAAGCAAAATCCCATGGGCGATGATTTCAACTCCCACGAAGAAGAAGCTTGCAACTGTCTTTCTTGAGAAAAGCGCACTGTCATAAAAGAAATTGAATACCGCTACCGCCAAGCCATTCACCACCGTGATGACCGTATTGTAGACCGACATGGACACTCCGTCCACGCGAAATCCAAACCGCGCCTCCAGGTGATCTAGCACGTCGGCAAACAACGCCATCATGACATACGATCCCGGGATGCTGGAAAATCCTTTGAAGGTCTGCCCTATCAATACAACCACAAAATTACCGGGATTGCTCAGACAAATAATGCTGCCAATAATCGAAACCACACACCCGGCGGCAACCATGTTCTTCTTGCCGAATTTATTGGCCAGCGGCCAAATAAACAACATTCCCGCCGCCAGGGGAACCCCGCTTATCAGGGCCAGAATGGACTGCACCATGTCCGCGGACAATGACATGCCCCAAATATTAACCTCGACAAAATATTCATGGCAGAAAATATTAAAGATATACCCACTCTTAAACATCACGCCAATCTGATATAAGAAATAGAATATAATGACAATCCACCAGAATCTGTCCTTCATCGCTGACAACAACTGGATTTTCGTTGACGGAATCCCATCCGTTACCTTGCCATCGGCATTTTCCCTCTTGTTTTCCAATCCGGCATCCACGGCCACCTTCACTCCGTCCGCGGCATCCTTTACCGCCTCCGCACCATCGTCCTGCTCCACCCAGTCCTCCTCGGTAATGCGCTCCCTTGTAAAGAAATACTCCAAAAGGCAACCGACAAATGCCGCGATTGCAAAACAAGTCATCATAAACTGCCAACGATTTTGCACGATGTCATTGGACGGTGCCGAATGAATCCAGCCAAGAAACATTGGCATCAAGATGGAACTGATCAAGCCGTTTCCGGCGACCGCCGGAATATTTGCAACAACCGACAATTTGCCACGCTGATTCAAATCACGGGTGGACAACGATACCATCAGATAATGTGATGTCCCATAAATCGGATTAGCCAATGACGCAAACAAGTTATACGTCACCGCCATCCATATCATGCGCACGCCAAGTGACAAGTACGGAATGCAAAACACCAAAATCCCGGATATCAAAAGCAGCGGGGATGCCATCAATATATATGGTCTTGCCTTTCCCGCCCTTGTCTTCGTTTTTCCGACCACGATGCCGACGATGATATTGGTAATTGCCATCGGAATGACGGACAGCAACGGCAACAGCGTCAAGAACGCGCCTTGATTTACGATGTCATCATAAGTACGGTAAAATGTCAGGTAATAAGTACTGATGGCACTCGTCATCGCCAGCACGCAAAATGGGCCGATAAAATAACCAAAAATCATTTCCGCCAATCCAACTTTGTCTTTTTTTACTTTAGATTGTAATAGTGGGGCATCCCATATACTTCTGCTTTTTGCATTCATAGCCATTCTTATAGTTTCCTCCATCCGTTTTTATGTATACTCACGGCAATAAAATCCGCCGTAATCCTTATAGAAGATGCGGATGCCAACACCTGACACCCGCATCTTCTTTACCTCAAAATCACCCGGATACTTTTTTGGTACCTATAAATCCGGCCACAAAGTTACATATCAGTCCAAACATATAGAGCCCCGCCGCCCCGATTGAAAAGTATAATGCACGATAACCATCGACACGATCCTTTTCCAAATCAGATAACAGTAATATCGCGAAAGAATATACCCTTGCACTAATCAACGTCATCAATGCCACTACGATCAAGGCGGATACCGCAATCGTCAATAATGAGAAAATCTCTTGATTTCCTTTCTTTTCCATCAGGATGGCAACTGCCACACTTAAGATTATGGCAAATACGGTGAGCATCGGAATTAAAACATTAAAATCATCATAATAACCAAACGCATAAATTCCGATTACATATGCCAATGTGGCCAGAACGAGGAAAACGCTCATTGTGATGCTTAAGCCAAACCGAAGACCATGTTTTTTATTTCCTTTTTCTTTTTTCACCTTCAGCCCTCCTACTTGACCTTTTTTCTGCTCTTAATCAGACTCAAAATCCATAACAAGCCAAATACAACCGTTCCTATGGCTGCAAAACCTACCACGCTGATAATGATGACCTCCCAATAAGGATACAAACGCACGACCTCACTATCCGCGCTTAGCCCGTTGAGCCAGATACTGTCTCCAAACGCATACAACGTATGGTGAATACTTTCATAAATCGCCGCCATCATATCTGCATCCTGGGATACGTATTTCACTTGCAAAGTTTCCCAGGCCTTCCCGTCTTCATTTATCGGAGAAGTGTTCAGCATGATGTCCGTGCCCGCCATCAGACACTCTTCCCAGCTTTCATAGAGCGGTGCCTTTACCATGTCCGTGCCCACGGCACCCTTATAATCCCATTCACCGCGAAGCAATCCCGTAATCAATCCCTCGTCCGCGCTGGAAAATGTCAAACCAATTCGATTGAAGGAAGTCATAACCGATTTTGTCTTGCCCACCTCAAACACGATTTGGAAACCGCGCAATTCATTTTCACGACCCGCCTGCTCATCAAAGAATGTCGCAACACCCTCGCGATTTGTCTCCATGTTATTAAAGGCAAAATGCTTTACCGTACATACCACGCCGTTTTCCTGTGCGCCTATGACCGTGTCGCTTGCCATATACCCGGTAAGAATGGGATCCTCTGAATAATATTCATTGTTCCGTCCGTTATATGGACAACGATGGTTGTTCATCGCCGACGCGTACAGCCATGTATTATGTACCCAGATGCTGTCGTCACCAATGAGTTTTCCCTCTTCATAAGCCAGCTTGTGGCTGAAAGTAGCACCCACCACGGGCGGGCTGACATACGTATTTAAGTTATAGTCGTAATTCGGGTCATCTTTGCTAACTTCGTAAATTCCCATCGCATTGATACCCAATGGCTTCAACAAGCCGACCGGGCCGTCCGACAAGCCAAGCTTTCCGGCCTTTACCTCGGTATATAACTCTGCCTGACTATACTCCATACAGATCTCATATAAAATGGTCTCCAACGGCATATTGGAAATCACTTCGTCATATGCCGGATCCTCGTAGTCCGTAACTCCTTTTAAAATGCATACATTTACCCCGTTCGACTGATTTTTGGTGCCAAATACGTCTTCATATTCCGAAGTGTCTTCTCCCACCGCCATCGTATAGGTATCATTTTTTAAAAGCGGTATCATTTCCGCAGTTGCCGTCAAGCCATTGATTTCTTGCGGAAACGTTCCAGCCCAGTCACTCCTGGTCAAATATGTGGCGGTTCCCGGAATGAGCGTGTTAATGTCGCAATCCTCGAACTGGTTCTGAATCGGCTGTCCCTCCTTGGTTTCGTCGATTACGACTTTCTCCGCCAGTTCAACCGCCAAAGTCGATGCAGAGGCATCACCGTCCAGATACCCTTGTGCACTCAGTACATGATTTAATGCATCGTGCGCGCCGTCCCCGACGGCCAGGTAGTAGGTTCCCGCATCTAATACATAGGCTCCATCGCCCTCCTGAGTATCATAGCTGGCATAATAGTCACGTTCAATCGTTATCGTCACGTCTTCGGATTCGCCCGGCTGTAAATACACGACATCTTCAAACCCTTCCGCTTCCTGAGCCTCGCCGGTTTTTCCATAGCCCACCAGCTGAATCGCTGATTTTTCCACTTGTCCCGCAGCATAAGGAAGTGCCAGATATAACTGCACGTTATCCTTCCCTGCCACGTCGCCGGTATTGGTCACGCGAACTGTCACCGTCGAAGTTCCGTCAATCTGGATATCCGACAGTTCCGGAACAATCTCCTCGGTAAAGCTGGTATAGGTCAGCCCATAGCCAAACGGATAGGAAACTTCCGTGTCATAATTCCAGGCCGCCCCGGGTACGCTTGAACCGATTTCCGAAGCCGCCCCGGAATCTGGATTTACAATGCTGTCATAATAACGGGTCTCATAATATTTATAGCCATCATAAATACTTTCATTGCACACCAAATACCATGCCGCGCGCAATTCAAAACTGGAGGAAGCGTCAATATCCTTGTAATTCTCCCAGCAATACAGTCCAAAGTTCTGCGCGGCCGGTGACTTCGCCGTATTGACCGCATACGTGTCCGTCAAAGAACCTGACGGCGACATTCCGCTGGCGGCATTCAAAAGATCCGCGACCCCGTAAAAGCCATAATTGCCGGGTGCCCCAATCCACATGATGGCATCGATGTTCTCGTCATTTTTGAGTCCGTCGATTTCCATGGCACTCGTCGAATTAATAAGCACGATAATCTTGTCAAAGCACCCTTGAGATTCCACATAAGATATTAATGCCTTCTCGTCAAGGGAAAGTCCTAAAATATTGTCGCCCTCCTCAAATTCCTCCGGATTGGCAATCCCGGTTTCCCCGGGATAAAAATCTCTGGCTTCACTGCAATCCCTTCCAAGTACGATAATTGCCGCATCTGCATATGCCGCATAGCTATCCTGCGGGGCATTTGCATATTCCGCTTGTGGAACTTCATTTACCGTACCGCCCTGAACCTCGACTACGGAAGATGCGGAAGACGCACTGCCGGGCTTGTAATCTTTCTCCAGCCCCTTGTAAAACGCCGACATCTCCGGGTTTACTGCAAATCCCCTTTCATTCAGTGCTTCTTCCAATGAAACATTCTGTACCCTTGCCGTCATCGCGCCAATCGAGCCGCAAAACTGAGTCAGGTCGGAACGCATGCCGAAAAGAGTCACCTTGATATCCCCCTCCGTGCTCAAGGGAAGCGCGTGATCCTGGTTTTTCAAAAGCACCGTGCCCTCCGCCTGCAGACGTTCATTCAACATCTCATGTGCCGTGACCAATTCGTCCGTCGTACTATAGGCCGAAAGATAATCATACATATCCTCCTCCGGACCCGTATTCACAATCTTGCTACTGCTGGTCAACAACCGCTCATCCAGCGTGGCTCGATAACTGTCGGCCAGATTATACGCCATCACCGCAAAAATCAACATGGCGACAAATATATTTGTCAATCCGGCATATATGCCTGTTTTTCGCTTCATTAATGGCTCCCCCTTATATTAATCCTCGTAATCTTTATGAGGTGCCCCGGAATTCGGATCCGTCAGCTCCCAGCCAACTATGTTTCCTTCATCGTCCACTGTAAATACAGTTTCCGGTACACATTCCAGAACTTCCGGATTGTCCTCATTCGTCCACTCGCCGGTATCAGCTGCCGTTCCATCCTCCTCGAAGCTATACGCGCCATAGAACCCCTGCTCCGTCACATATGCACCGCCGCCATAGCTTGCAGTGGCAGATGTTGCCGCCGAAATTGTAACCTTGTCTTCCTCTTTCGTATAAGTACCTTGTCCCACTACCTTGACATCCATATACCCCGGTGCGCCTTCAACGGCATCGGCCGCCTGATTATAATAATGGGATGTCAGCGTATACGTTCCGTCCTTGTCCAAATCCAATTCCACTTCCAACGCTACGCCGTATGGCACCATGCTTTTAATCATTTCATTGGCCATGAACGTATACTCCGGAACCCCGTCCAGTACGTCTTCGCCCATGGAATTATCCCAGTACGCCTTATAGGTCTCATCCACGCCTTTTCCCGAACCGGAACCGCAAGCCGCCAATCCCAACGCCATGCATGCCGCCAATGCAGCCGCTAAAATTTTGTTTCTTCTTTTCATGAATTTCATCCTCCTATTTGTGTTTTTTATTGATAAACTGATTATAAAAAAAAGCGCCAAGAGGCACAATCCCCTTGGCGCGAACGCGGTTTTTCAGGCGCAAACGACGTTATTTTCATTCAATTTTCAGGCTTCAGCGCAAATGCAATGTCAGAAAGTCAAGATGTCCGCTTCCGTGATAAATCAGATAAAGCGCGGATTTTTCCGAATCAACGGACAACGGCGCATAAAACGTTTGCGTATCCGCCGATAACTCTACCGCGATTCTCGCGACCTCCTTTTGATCCCTTTCCGTATAGACCAGCATTTCCCCTTTGCCCTTGCCGCGCATGGTGACTCCAACCCTTTCCGTACCTTGCAAATCAAAATATTTAAAACCGGCCATCGCCCCCTCGCACATATTCGCGATATACTGATCGGGATTCTCGTCCCTGTCCGCCCCGCTCTGCGTAAAATAGGGATGCTTTCCTTTCAACCCCTTTACCGCGATGTACCATCTCGTCCCGTCACGGGAAGCTAGATTACAAGCAATTCGAGCCTCATAGTCGCCTTTCCCCTCAAGCGGTTTTTGATTCAGGCCGCAAGACGTCATTTCCGCTTGTTCAAACCGGCCATCCACAAAACGGATTTCCTCCGCGCACCCTTGTCTTGAAAAGCAGTGTCTGTTGGTCTGCCGATGATAAAATATATAATATTTATCCCCGATTTTGATGATGCTGCCATGCGTATTTCCGGTATAGTTCAATGCGTTTTTCGTGTTCGTCGCAGTCAGGCCGATATCTCCATTGCTAATTAACGTTCCTCCATAGGAAAATTCTTTGTCCGGATAATCACTGACCGCATAGCAAAGCTCATGGCTCAACTGGGAACTATATATAAAATAATATTTTCCTTCAAATTTGCGCATGGAACTCGCTTCCAAAAATTCATGTCCCTCGTACTTTGTTCCTTTCGAATTTCTAGGGCCGACTCCGAGATAGAACGCCCCCCGCTTGATTGTCAGCATGTCGGTTTCCAGCTCATACCCCATGGGACCTTGCAGGGTAGGCTTGAGCTTTCCTGTCAAAAACGGATTATTTGTCAAGGCAAAACCTGTATATAAATAAATTTTTTCATCCTCGTCCACGAATACGCCCGGATCAAATTGATAGGGCTCTTTTTTATCTCCTAAAAATGTGCCGTCTGCATAGCGCACAAAGCCCAGAAATTCATATGCGCCTGCCGGAGTGTCACACACGGCTACCGAGATTTTATTGGAGCCTCCGATAAAATAATACAGATAATATCTGCCATCCGCCCCCTGACAAACATCCGGTGCCGCCATCCCATGTCCTACCACGCGTCCGCCTCCATTCGGATCCTGATGCCGGTGATAGATGGTGCCCTCAAATTTCCAATCCGCCAGATCGTCCACCGGTGTCGAATAGCACACATAATCATTGACGCAGAAGTCCGGTCCGTCAAATCGGTCATGGGAACCAAATATATAAAGACGGTCGTTGAATACATGCGGTTCTCCATCCGGAACATATTCGTAGCTTGGCAGATACGGGTTAAATACTTGTTTTTTCATGATTTTTCCTACCTTTCCTATCTTTTATTTTCTTTCACACATTTACCGGCAATAAAATCTGTAGGCGAAACACTCCGTTTTCCGTCGTGACAGCAATGTCGCCACCATAGCTTTTCGCCAGAATACGGATGCTGCGAATTCCAAACCCATGATTTTCTTTGTCCTTTTTATGCGTAATTGGAAGCCCGTTTTTCATGCGTATCTCTCCTATATAATAATTTTCAATAGAAATGCATATCAGATTTCCTCTATTTAAAATCGTCAAGTCAACCACTTTCTTTTCATCCGGCAAAAACTCTTGTACATACTCAATCGCATTGTCAATGGCATTCCCCAACATAGTATAAAGATCTATTATCTTTATATGAGCCAGATTAATGGTGCTGATATTACAAGAAATTTTTATATTCCGGCTCGTACAGATCATGCTTTTCTCGGTAAGGATCGTATCCAGTGCCTCATTGCCGGTATGGATTACCGCGTCATAAAAATCAACGGATTTCTGCGTCTCCTGTATCAGTCTTTTTCTTTCTTCATTTTCCACATAGGCCAGTGCCATCATCTGGTGTTTCAGGTCATGACATTTGCGATTAATCGCATCAATATTCTGACGGCTGAATTCATATTGCACCTTGCGTTCCGAGACCAGGTGATTGATTACATTTTTCTCAATCTCCGCCTGCATAAAACGGTGCCAGATTACCAGAATCGCCATAACGAACAGATTGAGCAGGATGCTGGAAGCAATGCATACAAATTTAATGACACGATACAGCCACTCAAATTCCGCATAATCGGACAACGTTTGTATACTGCTCTCACAGATAATCAGCAAGCCCGTCTGGAGACTATAGACAAAAAAGTACCCACACAAGAAAAACAATGCCTCTTTCCGATTCTGTTCAATGCTTCTGTTCTCTCTTTGATATACTCTTCGAATGGCAAAGTGATACCCCAGAGAGTAACAAAGGCCGTACATAAGAATCACTACAACAATATAAAATAAATAATTCTCACTTTCAATCTCTGGAAACCACGTATACACAAATACGTTCCGTAGCAGGAGCGTCGTTATATTTGCCATCGTATAGCCCAGCAGACTTTGAAACATCAACTGGCAAAACGTAATGTCATAACAGAATTTCATATAAAGGGCCAAAAGCATCTGCACCATAATTCCATAAAAATAGGCACGGATCTGGCTACCCGTCTGAAATAATATGGCAGAATAAAAGGAGATATATCTCCCGGCAAGCAACGCGCAAAGCGCGGTGCCACCCAGTACGCGCAACACATATAGTTTTTTGCGGGGTGCCTTGTGGCACGCCAGTATAAACGCAATGTAAATGCCAAACAAACTCCGAAACTGATCCAACACAAGCAATGTCAACTTTTCCATCTCATTTCCCCTCTCTTTGGACACAAGGGAGTGAACCCACGCCCGAACCAATTTCAGACAGAGCGCATATATTCCCGCATGACACTGTCACGATAGTTTCTGCCAATCGGAAGCCATTCCTTTCCCACTTCTAACTTATTATAGCGGATGGTATTCACATATCTTAAATTTACAAGAAATGATTTATGTACCCTGCAAAAATAATACGGTGCCAAAAGTTCTTCCTGTTCGCTAATTTTTCCCCGGCCTTTACATTCACCACCTAGAAGGTGATAAATCAGATAATGGGAAAAAATCTCAATATACAAAATATCCGATACCTTCACTTTACGCTGTCCATCCACCGTATCTATGATGATTTCATAATTGCCTCGTTCCATCGCCCTCTTGGCCGCCCTGGAAAACTTGAGTAGAAAATCATAATATTCCAAAGGCTTTACCATGTATCCCGCCGCCTCCACGTCGTATCCATTAATCGCATATTGGGCAATATTGGTGATGAAAAATAACACGACGCCCTGATCCTTTTGACGAATTCTTTTTGCCGCCTCCATGCCATTTGTACCAGGTAAATCAATGTCAAGCACGATAATGTCAAACTGTGTCCGGTAAACCGCCAGTAAATTGTCTGCCGAAACAAATTCTTCCACTTCCATGCGGATGCCTTTTTCCTCGGAAAATCTTTCAATATATTCTTTCAGTGTGTTGCGGAAGACTATCTCATCATCCACAATTGCCACTTTCATCCTTGTCAACCTCCTTCCTTAAGACGAGATTGTCCCCTGGTTTTCTCCGTTTATTAGCTATCATGCGTTTTATTTTAACATATCTCACCAAAAAAAGCATTTGTGTTGGCATGATAATCATGATTTAGGCGCAAACAACGTTATTATAGAAATCCCCCCAAATTTATGATACAATCCTAGCGAGACCAAACAAAACGAGGTGAAATGACATGAAATTATTATCCTTCCTTCATTTTGCAACTTTCGGCATCAAGACGGTTCTTTTCCGAAAGAAGGAACCCATCCTCGGCACGATTATCGTCACCGACAAGTGCAATTTAAAATGCAAGCACTGCTCGGTCAACAACATCACCGCCGTAATCCATCCTTACCGGCAAATCAAGGGGGAAATGAAGCAGCTCTACGACATGGGCGTGCGCATCCTCTTTTTCTGCGGCGGGGAAACGTTTTTGTGGAAGGACGGCGGGAAAACGCTTCGCGACCTTGTCATCGAGGCGAAGCAGATGGGCTTTTTGATTGTAAATGTCGTGACGAACGGCACATTTCCCCTCGATTTGCCCGAGGCCGACCTGATTTTGCTAAGCCTTGACGGCGGCCGGAAGGAGCATAATGAAATCCGCGGTGACACTTACGACCTGATTATGGAAAATATCAGGCATGCGACCGCCGACAACATTTGCTTTTATATGGCCATCAACCAGATAAACAGACACGCGGTAACGGACGTGTGCCTGACCGCGAGGGACACAAAAAACGTGCGGGCGGTTTCCTTTAATTTCCACACGCCTTACCCGGACACAAAGGAACTGGCTCTCACTCAAGAAGAAAAGGAAGCCTGCTGCCGGGAGATCGTCCGAATGATGAAGAAAGGGGCGCCGGTTTTCAACCTAAAAAGCGCATTTCCCTACCTGATTCGCAATGACTTTCCCACGCCGTGCCACCAGTGCGTGGTCATGGAAAACGGTCGCCTAAGCACCTGCGGACGTTGTATCGACGTGCCAGGATTGTGTGAAAAATGCGGGTACTTCTTCGTCGCCGAGTATACGCTACTGTTTCGGGGAAACGTGAAAATCATTTTAGAAATGCTGGGAACCTATTTGAAATATATCTAGTGTTACGATTCACGGTTGGAGGTGAATTATGAGTATCATTACTGACTTGACCAGAATGTGGCTGACCCGTTCCGTGAAGCCCTTTCTCTTTACAAATGAATTTGACAAACGGCTTCCTTTTGGCGAATGTCAAAACTTAGGCCTCTACGTCCATATTCCGTTTTGTAAAAGTATCTGTAGCTTTTGCCCCTATTGCAAAGTCATATATTCCAAAGAGACGTGCAACCATTATATTGACGCACTGATAAAGGAGATTCACATGGTCGGAAGCAACCACCAATCTTCCTATAAACCATACTCCGCCCATGGGCAACAGACCTTTGCAGATGGGCCTTCATCCCACGGCGTATCGGCTCCGGACAAAAAGTCCGTCACCAGCCTTTACTTTGGCGGGGGAACGCCTGCCCTGGCCGCAGACCGCATGGCGGAAATCATCGCGGCCATCGACGAACACTTTGTCATTACCGAGGGAATCGGGGTGGAACTCCACCCGGACAACGTGACGGTTCCCCTTTTGCAGATGTTAAAAAATGCCAGCGTGACCAAAATCAGCATCGGCATCCAGTCATTTCAGGAAAAATATCAAACGATTCTCGGGCGGGGGAGCGTGGACATTGACGCGATGGCGGCCGCTTTAAAAAGCGTCCCTTTCGAGACGGTTTCCATGGATTTCATCTTCGCCTTGCCGGGGCAAACCTTTGACGATTTAAAGTCCGACATCGACACCGCCTTTGCAAACGGTGCAAATCACGTTGCCATTTATCCGTTCATTGACTTTACATTTACTTCGAGCAATGTCACGGCCATGCCCAAAAGAGAAAAGCGGCGGTTGCTTGACGCCATCACGAAGTATTGCCTGGACAAGGGATATGTCCGCAGTTCCATCTGGACATTTGCCAAAGAGAAGCACGCCCGCTACTCTTCCATGACCCGCGACAACTTCCTCGGATTTGGTTGCTCGGCCACCACGCTTTTAAAGGAGCAGTTTAAAATCAACACCTTTTCCGTGGACGAATACTGCAAGCGGATTGACGGCGGACTCTTGCCCACCTCGCTTACCCTGCGGTTTTCGCTTCGACAACGGATGGTGTATTATCTATTTTGGACCGCGTACAGTACAAGGGTGGCCGCCGCCGATTTTGAACATTTCTTCGGCGTTTCCCTGAAGAAAATGTATGGCTTCGAACTTGCACTTGCCAAACTGCTCGGTTTCATCACGGAAAAGGACGGCACATACC
>CATLEQ010000045.1 GCA_949915905.1 uncultured Lachnospiraceae bacterium
GGCGCCGATGTATCTCGGGCAGGAGCGGGGGTATCACTTCCGCATCTACGCGGACGAGACGAGGCCGCTTTTGCAGGGGGCGCGGTTGACGGCATTTGAACTTGCGGCGGCGGGGATGGACGTGACATTGATTTGTGACAATATGTCGTCCGCCCTCATGCAGAAGGGGCTGGTGGATGCGGTCTTTGTCGGATGTGACCGGGTGGCGGCGAACGGGGATACGGCCAATAAAATCGGTACGTCGGTCGTGGCTTGCGTGGCAAGGCAATACAAGGTTCCGGTTTATGTCTGCGCGCCGACCTCCACGATTGACATGTCGTTAAAAAGCGGCGCGGATATTCCCATCGAAGAGCGCGCGGCGGAGGAAGTCACCGAAATGTGGTACGAAAGCCGGATGGCTCCGTCAGGCGTAAAGGTATGGAACCCGTGCTTTGACGTGACGGATCACGAGCTGATCGCGGGGATTGTCACGGAACATGGTGTCATACGCGCACCGTATAAAGAAAATATGGAGAAATTGATGTTTGTGCGGTGACCGTGAATAGTAATGAAAAGATGAAAAATGCAGTGAAAATTTGGTTGAAAAATGTTGTTTTTTCAAGGGTTTAATGGTAATATATTTAGTGCGTGGAGTAATCTAAAACTACCACTTTTCAGCAATTTTCCGAAAAGCAAAAAAATCGATGTCCGCAAGGATTTTGAGCATGGTCTTTGCGGGCGAATGAGAGGAAGGGTGACAAAAAATGCTTGAGACATTGAGAAAGAAAGCCAGAAAGTCCCACATAATCAGGGCGGTCATATCGCTTATCGTGGCGATCGTGATTTTAGTTTGGACGAAGTTCGCGGTATTCAACGTGATAACCGGAGCGCAGGATCTTGACGTTGAGAAGGATCCGTCCACATATGAATGGAAATATGTGTCGGTAGAAGCGGATGCCGTTTTGTCGGATTACGCGGAGCATACGACCACGACAACACGGAAGTACGGTGGAAGCAGCACGAGTACGGACGGATACAGTTACATTGTATTTACGTCGGTTCCGGATTATGAGAACGACACTTCGATTTGGTACTTTTATAGCATTTATATGAGGAAGTCCGAGCAGAGCAAGATGAACACGCTGATGAATAGTACATGGGATTATCTGGAGGATGAGACGGGGACGGTCGCGCCGCCGGATACATTCAAGATAAAGGGGACATGGACGCCGATGGAGCCAGACATGGAAAGCTATTTTAGAGAAGGACTGGCGAACATGGGAGTGCAGGAAGGAGCGACTGACAAGTTCTATTTCTACAATCTGGAGACCGACAAGCTTGGTGGTCAGTATTACGTATTCTTCTGGGTATTGCAAATTGTGGCGTTGGTACTTGTCCTGTTTGGCGTTTATAATATTATTTGTATCTTTGGCAATCAATATGCGTCGGCGATACATAAGTACCTGCGTGACAATAGCACGATTTCGATAGCGGACATTGACGCGGACTTTGAGACTGCGCATCCGATTGGCAAGGAGACCTGGGTTGGCAGACGTTGGACGATTTTCATCCGCGGCACGAAGGCCTCCATCATAACGAACCGGAACCTGATTTGGGGATATTATTTCAGACGAACGGGCAGAAACAGTGTAAGTGAGATGAGACTGTACACGACCGATGGAAAGATGACGGGAGTGAGCTTAAGCGAGGAGCAGACGAAAGAGGCACTTGGCTATTATGCAAATGAGCAGCCGCAGATGATTCTGGGATATTCAGATGATTTGGAGAAGACCTGGAAGAAGAACTTCCCGGCGTTCATGGATTTGAAGTATCGTCCCGTCATGTCCGGCAACATGCAGCCGAACGGGAACGAAATGTAAGAGGAATGAATGAGTCACTTCAGCACGCGCTGTCGCGGTGCTAAATAAATGAGAAAAAGCGAGCCGGGCTTTCAAAAGTCCGGCTCGCTTTTTTTACACTGATGCCGCCGCCTGGCGGCTATCAGTTTTGATATACGTTCTTTAGCTTAACGTATTTGACACATACTGTATGGAGTCCACGGCGTTATTCTTGATAAGAATGTTCAGCTTCATGTCTCCCTTTTGGTAAGTCATCATGCCGTTGCTCTCGGTGTAGTCAGTGCCGTAGGCGGCCTCGACGTCTTCCTTCGTGCTGCCGATGGTGATGCCTTCTGGTGTCTCCACCTCGTCGGACACGATGATGATGGCGGCAATGGCGTTCGTGATGTTTTCAAACGGTGACGTGTCAATCTCAAATCCGCTGTAGGTATAGATGAAATCCGTTCCTTGTCCGGCGCAGCTCGGAGCCTCGAACTTGGAAGAAGGCTCGCCGATTTTCTCCACGATGGGATCGATGTCGGTGTTCACGCTGATGCTCGTGCCTTTATACTCAAAGCTATAACCGGAAGCGGAGGCATTGTCGGAAGAATTGTTGGCCGCGCTTCCTCCGCCCTGGGAATCATTCCCCCCGTTGCCTTTGTCATCACCGCCCCCGCAGGCGGCGAGTGAGACGATGCAAACCATAACTACCAACATAAGACTCATTAGTTTCTTTTTCATTTTCATACATCCTTTCTTACTACTTTCTTACTATTTTCCTGTTCTATATTTATCGGTTCCGATTCGCGCTTGGAGCGAAATGGAACCCCTTGTCATTGTTCCGATAATTCCCGATATTTTTCGGATTTCTTCTCCTCATAGTCGGCGGCCTTGCTGTTCCAAGCCTGGACGAGCTCGCCGTCATCCCGCAGGTCGGAAATCTCGATTTCGTTTTGCAGCCATCTTCCCAAAAAATTACTGTAGATTTCGGCTCCGGCCACATTTAGGTGCAGGCCGCCGTCGAAAGTGTCAGTCTGGAAGTTGAGGCCGATTTCATCATTATTTACACAGTTGAGGTATCTAATCTCATGTTCGGCCGCATAAGTCTTTAGCTGCGCGTCCCACTCCTCATACCAATAAGGATAGAGGCTCGGGGACTTCATCAGGATTAACTCGACATCATGCTCCTTGCACAGCTTTGTGATTTTGTCCAGATATTGGTAACTCACGTCGCTAAACGTATAGTCGGCCAATGGCCGTCCCTCGGGAACGTTTTCCGCGGGCTTCACGCCCACCTGCATCATGTAGCCGTTTAGGGAGACTTTTTCTTCGGAAAACATCAGCCGAAAATCATCCTCGGTCAAATCATTCCACCGGCTATGGTAGCGAAGTAATGGAAATACGTAATCCCAAAAACTTTCTTCTTCCGTCATGGAGGCAAAAATCGCCTTCACCTTGGAGGTGGACCAACGCATGCCTTCCAACGTCATTCGATTGTAGCTTTCCCTTTGCGGCTCGCCATACTGCATGGAGGTGATGTTGATTATGACGGCCTCCGGCGTTTCGTAGCGCAGCGTGTCTTCTAACAAATAATAGGACTGCCAGATTAATTGCTGCGCGCTGCCGCGAATATAGCAATTGATGCCGTAGTTTTCCCACAAAACCAGCGGGGAAATGTTTTCATACATCTCACTGTCGCCAATGATGACTAAGTTATGCTTCGGCGCGTCGTTATAATATTCGGCAATCATCGCGCCGTCCTGCGTTCCCACGGAATATTTCGGCATCAACAGCCTTTGAAGCAGGAAAAGCAAAAGGCAGATCACGATGGCTGAAACAGTGAACCGTAAAATCCTTCGACGTAAAATTCTTATATGCTTCATAATACCCTTTCTACGGATTGTCACGTATTGTAAATGGCATGAACCGACTGGCCGCAGTTTGGCCAATGGCTGGGACCGTAACAATGCGTATTAAAACTGGTTATAAATAAAGTTGGAGGCATCATAACCGATACCGTATGCGCCTGTCAACAATACTGCCAAAAATAGTGCCGTCCAGATGACAAATCTGACGGTATAAGGCTTCGCGTGAATTTTTTCTCTCACGGAACCGCTTCTCTGCGACATACTGACGATAAACATGAGTAAAATGCCTGCCGCAAGAATTATATAATCCGTCATGCTCAGTCCGATTTGCATCAGCGAACCGTCCCACAAAATGTTCCAGTTGCCGGTGGTGAGTAAGCTTCCTACCATGCGCCAGGTGGTGATTACGCCGTCGAAACAGTCATAAATGCGCAGGAAACCCATCAATAAAAAGGTACGCACGATTTGAAACACTTTGTAAAGCAGACTCCCGTCCACGTTGAATTTCTGGTGGAAACGGCGGTATAAAGGTTCCAGCTCTTGCGATATCATGATCACGACATAGTTGGAAAGTCCCCAAAATACAAAGTTCCAGCTTGCACCGTGCCATATTCCGGTAGCCAGCCAAACCGCGAAAGAAGAAAGGTACACGGTAAGCCGCCTGCCGAGCACGGGGCCTAGGTGCGTCCGGCTCCATTTGGAGAGGTTCAGCATCGGTTTGCAGACGGAAATCGGATAAAAGATATAGTCCGTAAACCATGACCCCATGGTCATATGCCACCTGTTCCAATATTCCTTGATGGATTTGGAAAAGAACGGGCGCTCAAAGTTTTCCGGCAAGGTGACACCGAATATCTGGCCGGCTCCAATCGCCATGTCCAGGCCGCCGGAAAAGTCCGCGTAGAGCTGGATGGCATAGAAGAACACTTCCACCAGCACGTATGCGCCGCGATAGGCGGCCGTGTCGGCGGTCATCGTGGTAAGCCCGACCACGATGCGGTCGGCGATTACCATCTTTTTCATGTAGCCCCAAAGGATTCGTTGGAGTCCGAAGGAAACCCGCTTTAAGTTCAAGTGGTGTGACGTGAACAAGCCGGATTCCAACTGGCTGTAACGGCTGATTGGACCTTGTATGAGCTGCGGGAAAAACGACACGAAAAGTGCAAATTTAAATACGTTTTTCTCGGCGGATATCGTGTTCCGATAAACATCAATCAAGTAGCTTAATGCCCGGAAGGTATAAAATGAAATACCGAGGGGCAATATGAGGCTGACAAACTCAATCGGTTGTCCGCCCGCCAGATTAATGACGGCATTGATGTTTGAGATGGCGAAATTCGTATACTTTACGACCGCCAAAATACCAAGGTTAAAAAGCAAGGCGGCAAGCATCATGAACCGCTGTTTTTTCTTTATGGCCGACTTGTATGACTTCTTGTCTTCCCTGCTCAAGGTTTTCTTGTTTTCCTCGAGATAGTCGGCTTGTTGTTTTTTGAGTTTGTCAATCTGCCGGGCGGCGAGCCAGGTCGTAAATGTGGTTACCATGATATAAATCAGGTACTTCGGCCCGGAAAAAAGGTAAAACACGTAGCTTGCCACGAGTAGAACCATCCACTGGAAACGCCCCGGAACCAGATAATATATGATAAACACAACCGCCAAAAACAGTAAAAAGCTATAGGAAACAAATTGCATTATGCATTAACCCTCATCTTCCAAATAGGTGATTAAGTCATAGAGTGCCTGTGCGGAGTTGAAGTTCTCCGGCACAATGTATTCTGCGGAAATCGTCACGTCAAACATGTCGGCGACCTCCGAAATGATGCTGATGATGTCAAACGAATCCAGGATTCCGTCATCAATCAGCGTGTCACAAGTCTCGTAGTCAATGTCCGGGTGCAGGTCCTCAAGAAATTCCATTAATTCATCCATTTTTTTAATCATCCTTTCAAAATTTTTTAGTTGACGCCAGGGTACTGGTCGTGGTCATAGTTGTGTGTCTGGCCATAATTGTTGGAGTATTCCATAAGCTGGGCATCCGTCCACATGAAAAATCTTTCATTGTGGGACGCCCTCGGCGTGGTGTCAAAGTGATACCAGCCCTCGCCCAAATCCACCAGGTTCCATGCATGGGTCGTGTCGGAAGGAATCTTGCGGATTACCATGTTTTTGATTCCGGCCGCGGTTAAAAGCGCCGTGGAAGCACTGGTGTAGGCCCAGCAGTCTCCCCTGCCTTGTACCATGCCTTCGTATGCGGCATCCGTCCAGGCCTCGCTGCTGCTGTTGACGTAAGCAATATGGCTCCGTACCCAGTCATAAATGGCGGAAGCCTTGTCATAATCACTCATGTCCTCGGTAGTAATTTGTGCCAAAATGTCATTGGCTATGCCTAAGATGGTCTCCTCGTCGTAAGTCGAACGAATCACGATGACGTTGGCCGTCTGTGACGTGGAGTTTCCGGAAAAGTCCGTGGCGGTGTAAGTTACAGGATAAGTGCCTTCCGTGTTCAAATCCACGCCGTCGGTATTAATCTCCAGTTCCACGTCCGGGTCAAGGTTGTCCGTGACGTTGACGTTTGACTTATAGGAAATGCCGCTGCCGATGCTGTGCGTGATGTCCCTCACGCCGGTAATGACCGGAGCCTCGGTGTCGCGCATAAGTGTCAGCGTGGCGGTCAGGGTCGTCTTGTTCTTTGACGAATCTTCCAATACCAATTCCACGTTTTGGTCGCCTTCCTGCGTGAAGTCAGGCTTTACCGCGTAGGAGACGGTGACCGGCGTCATGTCCACGATGTCGGTCACAAAGGCGGAAGCTTCCAGTTCTTTTCCCAATACGGTCGACATGTTGTTGGCCGTGCCCTGCGGGGCGACCGTGTCTTTGACATGCAACGTGCATTTGTGGGTAAATACTCCGTTTTTAATGCGGATTGTGTAATCGCCCGGAACGTTCGTGTCCACGGCATCACTGTTATCCAGGAATGTCGCCTCGGGATTGTCTTGCTTCAAAAAATCCGAGATACTAAAGCTCTCCCCGGCCTCAATCGTCACGGAACTTCTGCACAGTACCGCCTTGATAATGTTGAATGCCAGGAAAATGACGACGATGGCAATCAGAATCAAAAGCGCGATACGAGCGGGCATGCTCCTAAGCAGCCTTGCGTATTTATTTTTGGGTCGCCGTTTGCGCGAGGCCGCGCTGCGGTTTCGGTTTGCCGCGGCGGCGTTACCGCGTGAATCATTTCTGGCGGAGGAGGTGCGTCCGCCGTTTCTCTGGGAAGTGCGTCCGTTACGCTCCGCGTTTCTTTGCGAGGAACTTGCGTTGCGCCGCTTGGCTCTTTGTGAAGGGCCGGCATTGCGGCTTCCGTTTTTCTGCGAGGGACGCGTGCCGCGGCCGGCATTTCCGGAAGAAGCACCGGTGCGTCTTGCGTTTCTGGAGGAGGATACCTCGCCGTGATCCATGTTTAAGGAGGACACGGTGTTGCCGCGCCGCCTTCTGGCGGGAGCACCGTCACGGCCTGGGCTGCGATAGCCGCCCTCGCTGTTTCTTTGTTGTTCATTATTTGACATATTGATACCTCATTGTTACTATTCACGGGGCTGTGCGCTCTGCCGCACGGCCACCGTCCGCTAGATTCTTTTGCGGTTGACGACTTGATTCATCAACTGTGTTCTGTCAATCTTTCCGTTTGCGTTTAGCGGCAGGGAATCCAATTGTGTCAGCCTGTTTGGAATCATATAGGATAAAAGCCGTTCTCTCAAACAACGGCTTAAGCCTGCCTTGTCAATGCTTCCCGTGTAAAACAATATAATCTTGGAATTGTGATAAATGCAACAACACTTTTCCACGCCGGGGACTGTGAGGGCGATGGACTCGATTTCACCCAGTTCAATTCGATGCCCCATGTGCTTGATTTGGTAATCCCTGCGGGAGACAAAAATCAATTCGTGTTCCGCACCATATTTGGCCAAATCACCGCTGCGCAGGTAGATGCCCTCCGGCATGTCCGCAGAAGGCCTTTCGGTAAATACGGCGGCCGTCTTCTCGGCATCTTTTAAATAACCGGCGGCAAGTGCGTCGCTTAACACGTATATTTCGCCGACCGCATCCGGTTCGGTAATCACCTTGCCCTCGTCAACTAGGAAAATCCGGCTGTTAGAGAGCGGGTAGCCAATCGGCACGTTTTGCTCCTCGTTCACTTCCCCGACACGGTAAAATGCACAGATTCCGGATAACTCCGAGGAGCCGTACAAATTGACGAATTCCGTGTCCGGCAGGGCACTCATCCATGTCTTAAGCTGCTTGGGCGGAAAGACCTCGCCGACAAATAGCACCTTTTGTATGGCGGTTAAATCCACCTTGTCAAACACCTTCAGCGCGGACAGCATGGACAGCGCGGAAGGAACCCACTGGAGGGTGTTGACGTGGTTGTCCCGGATATACTCACCCAATGCCAACGGTGTCAGGAACAGCTTGGCATCCAATATATGCATCGGACAGCGAACTTTCAGTGCCGTGAAAATGTCCTTGGCGGAAGCGTCAAAATAAAACGGCGTCTGGCTGCCAAGACAAGTGTCGCGGTCAAAATGAAATTCCTGAATATAGGCATCAATAAAGCTCATCATGCCCTGATGAGTCTTTATAATGCCTTTCGGTTCTCCGGTAGACCCCGACGTAAAAATGACATACATCGGTAAATCGGCGGGAATGCCGCGGTAAACATCCTGCAACCGCTCGAAAACCGATAACAATTCATCATCGGAACCGGCATCGGGAAACCGTGTTTGCGTATCTATATTGCCCCGGCGGATATGGTCTATACCTGCAAGTGCCTTGATTTTTTCGAATTTTTCATCTTTTATGTCAGGATTGACGGGAACATAGTAGTTCCCACTGGCAAGCACGCCGAGATACCATGCAAGCGTGTCTGCGGAATGCTCCGCCATGACCGCGACCGGCCGGTGCCTTACGCCGCTTTCTATAAAGTCCAGGGCGACGGCCGCCACCTTGCGGCAGAACTCTCGCAATGTGAGCCGACCATCCTTGTCTATAAATAAAACCAAATCAAAATCATCTTTTAGGCTTGCCCCGAAACCGAGGTAATCCATCACGTTTTGAAACATACGATATAACCCTCACTACGACATCTATCACTACATATAAGCATACTTTGACGAACCCGAAGGGTTCGCCCGTCCCGCAGGGGCATGTGTTAAGGGATGCCCGGATGGGGATAAACAATAGGAATTATACTCCCACATGCCGTAGGTTGTCAACTAGCATATGTGAGGAAAACATTAAGAATTGCATAAAAAATATATAATATTGTATGGATAACATTAATATAGGAAGAAAAATTTTTTATAGTCAAGTTTGAGGAAGCAGGGATTGTATTTCTGACGAGTTCGGTTTATAATCAATGATACGGTAAGTCGAAAGGAGTATTTTAAAATGGAACTGATTACAGTAAGGGATATTTTTAAGAACAGGGAGCAGTATCTGGGACAGAAGGTCACGGTTGGCGGATGGATTCGCAGCATCCGCGATTCCAAAACGTTTGGTTTTATCGTGGTGAACGACGGCTCCTATTTTGAACCGTTGCAGGTGGTTTACTCGGACAAGATGGAGAACTTTCAGGAGATTTCCAGGCAAAACGTGGGCACGGCAATCATCGTGAGCGGGACGCTGACCGCGACCCCGCAGGCGAAGCAGCCGTTTGAGATTCAGGCGGAGAGCGTGGAGATTGAGGGCGCGTCCGCGCCGGACTACCCGTTGCAAAAAAAGAGGCACAGCTTTGAATATTTACGGACGATTTCCCATTTGCGTCCGCGCACGAATACGTTTCAGGCGGTGTTCCGCGTACGTTCTTTGGCGGCATATGCAATTCACAAGTTCTTTCAGGAGCGGGGGTTTGTCTACGTGCACACCCCGTTGATTACCGGAAGCGACTGCGAGGGGGCGGGCGAGATGTTTCGGGTGACGACGCTTGACCTGGACAACCTTCCGAAAAATGATGACGGCAGTGTGGATTATGCGCAGGATTTCTTTGGCAAGGAGACGAGCCTGACCGTCAGCGGGCAGTTAAACGGCGAGACGTATGCCCAGGCGTTCCGCAATATTTACACGTTCGGGCCGACCTTCCGTGCGGAGAATTCCAATACTACGAGGCATGCGGCGGAATTTTGGATGATTGAGCCGGAGATTGCCTTTGCCGATTTGCAGGACGACATGGAATTGGCCGAGTCCATGCTGAAATATGTTATAAATTACGTGCTGGAAGAGGCTCCGGAGGAGATGAACTTCTTTAATTCGTTTGTGGACAAGGGGCTTCTCGAACGATTGAAAAACGTGGTGGAATCCGATTTTGCAAGGGTGACTTATACGGAGGCCGTGGAACTCTTGCAGAAGAATAATGACAAATTTGAGTACAAGGTGTCATGGGGAGCGGATTTGCAGACGGAGCATGAGCGTTATTTGACAGAGCAGGTGTATAAGCGGCCAGTGTTCGTGACGGATTACCCGAAGGAGATCAAGGCATTTTACATGAAGCAAAATGACGACGGAAAGACGGTGGCGGCAGTGGACTGCCTGGTACCGGGCATCGGGGAAATCATCGGCGGCAGCCAGAGAGAGGATGACTACGGCAAGCTGCTGGCCAGGATGAACGAGTTGGGACTCAAGGAAGAGGACTATCGTTTCTATCTGGATTTGAGAAAGTACGGTTCGACCCGCCATGCGGGATTCGGCCTGGGATTTGAGCGTTGCGTGATGTATTTGACGGGCATGCAAAATATCCGTGACGTGATTCCGTTCCCAAGAACGGTGAACAATTGCGAACTATAATGAAAGAGGAATAGATATTTTATGAAGATTGTATTGCCGAACAAGGTGATTATGATTATCGAAAATTTGCAGATGCACGGATTTGAAGCCTATGCCGTGGGCGGGTGCGTCCGGGACTCCATATTGGCGATACGCCCGAAGGACTGGGATATCACGACTTCCGCCAGGCCGGAACAGATTAAGAGGCTGTTTCCGCGCACGGTGGACACGGGGATTGAGCATGGGACGGTGACCGTTCTGCTGGGGCGGGAGAGCTTCGAGGTGACGACATACCGGATTGACGGGGTGTATGAGGACGGACGGCATCCGAAGAAAGTGAAATTTACGCGGAATCTGGAAGAGGATTTGAAGCGGCGTGATTTTACGATCAATGCCATGGCATATAACGATGACGTGCGTCTGGTGGACGTCTTCGGGGGGATGCAGGACTTGAACCGCCACTTGATTCGCTGCGTCGGCGACGCGAGGGAGCGTTTTTCGGAGGACGCGTTGCGTATGCTCCGGGCGGTGCGTTTTTCCGCCCAATTGGATTTCCCGATTGAACCGGCGACGGCGGACGCGATTCGTGAACTGGCACCGACGTTGTCGCTTATCAGCGCGGAGCGGATTCAGGCGGAGCTGGTAAAGCTTTTGACGTCCGACCATCCCGAGCGGATACAGGACGCGTATGAGCTGGGCATTACGAAGGTGGTTCTTCCGGAATGGGATGCCATGGTCGGCGTGGAGCAAAATACCCCGCATCATAAGTATGACGTGGCGGAGCACACCATACATGCCATGAAAAACGTTAAAAAGGACAGGATACTGCGTCTGGTAATGTTTTTCCATGATATGGGGAAGCCGCAGATGAAGACAACGGATGAGAGCGGGCGGGATCATTTCAAAAAGCACGCGTTGGTGAGCGAGGAGATTGCCCGCAGCGTCATGCAACGCTTGAAGTTTGACAATGATACGATAAAAAAGGTGACCCGGCTCGTCTGCTTTCATGATTACCGTGTTGAAGTGACGGAACGGAACGTGCGCCGGGCGATGAACCGGATTGGCGTGGAGCTGTTTCCCTATTATCTGGCAATACGGCTGGCAGACGTCAAGGCACAGAGCCCGTACAAGCGCAGGGAGAAGATTGAAAACATCATTGCCATGCGGGAGGTGTACCAGGAAGTTCTGGACAAAGAAGAGTGTGTTACATTGAAGGATTTGGCGGTCAGCGGACGCGACTTGCTGGCATTGGGGATGAAACCCGGCCGTGAGCTTGGCATTATGTTAAACGAGCTGCTGGAGTGGGTGCTTGACGAGCCGTCCTGCAATAAAAAAGAAATATTATGTGATTATGTGAAAGAAAAATTGAACTTGTAGGCATACTTTGGCCGTCCCCTTCATAGATTGAAAAGGGCTATAAAGTTACGGTTTGGCTCTGAGCCGGTCGCTCGCCGATTGGCTTGGAGGGGCATGTGATTTAGCCCTTATGAATCGAATAAACACAGGGGGCGGCCATGAGGGAGTATGAACTGGAAGTACTGGACCAATATCATATGGAAGTAAGAAGCACCCGTAAAATCAGGGGTGCGTTTTTTATCGATACGAATGAAGGCACGATGCTTTTACGGGAGACGGACATTTCCGACCGGCGCGCATCTCTGCTGTATATTATTCTTACCCATTTGGAGACGGGGGGCTATGCACATGTGGACACGCCGATTTTCACAAAGGAAGGGAAGCTTGTCGCCGTCTCGCGGGAGGGAAAGCGTTATTTCCTGAAAAAATGGTATGGCGGGCGGGAGTGCGACGTGCGCCGGGAAGGCGACGTGCTGGAGGCCGTGGGAAATCTGGCACAGTTGCACCAGAAAATGCATTGGCAGCCGCAGTGCGCGATCACGGAGGCGGGAGTGCGCCCTTCGGGTGAAATCGAAGAGGCAAAGGAGTGTCAGCAATCGAATGCATTTATAGGAAACGGGGAGCACCCGCCGGCAGGCCGGCATTTGCTGGAGGAATTTCTCTGCCATAACCGTGAGTTGAAAAAAATCCGTAATTTCGTAAGGAAGCGCAGCAGCAAGGATTCGTTTGACTATTTGTTTCTTGCGCATTTTGACAGTATGTTTTCGGTGGCGGAGCAGGTGACGGATTGTTTGAGAAAATCAGGATATGACGAGTTGTACCGCCGCAGCGTGGAGGAAAATTATCTGGTTCACGGCGATTATAACTATCACAATGTATTGATGCTGCCGGCGGCGGAAGTGGCGACGACGAATTTTGAACATTTTTGCCTGGACGTTCAGGTGCAGGATTTATGTTATTTTTTGCGCAAGGTGATGGAAAAACACCATTGGAACGAAGAATTGGGAGATGCCATGCTGGAGGCCTACGGGAAAATCCGTCCGCTTGAGCAGGACGAACTGGATTATATGGCGGTCAAACTGGCCTATCCCGAAAAATTCTGGAAGACCATGAATTCGTACTATCATTCCAATAAAGTATGGATTCCGGAAAAGAACGTGGAAAAGCTGATGCTGTCCATTACCCAGACGGATGAAAAAATCCGGTTTTTAGAAAAGATATTCTCTTTTCATTTGTGAGCGAGTGGTGTATACTAGAGGTAAATATTGAATTAGGGAGGTACCTTAGAGATGGAGTACATGGAAAAATATCAGGAATGGCTGTCAAACCCGTATTTTGATGAGGATACGAAAGCGGAACTTGCGGCCATCAAGGATGATGAAAATGAAATCAAGGAAAGATTTTATCAGGATTTGGAATTTGGTACTGCCGGACTGCGCGGCATTATCGGGGCGGGCACGAACCGTATGAATACATACGTGGTGCGCAAGGCGACGCAGGGGCTGGCAAATTATATCATGAAGAGCGGAAAGCAAGCCCGGGGCGTGGCAATTGCCTACGATTCCAGACGCATGTCCCCGGAGTTCGCGGACGTGGCGGCACTGTGCCTGGCGGCAAATGGAATCAAGGCATATGTGTTTGAGTCTCTTCGTCCGACGCCGGAGTTGTCGTTCGCGGTGAGGAAACTGGGCTGCATCGCCGGCATTAACATTACGGCCAGCCACAACCCGCCGGAGTACAACGGCTACAAGGTGTATTGGGAGGATGGCGCGCAGATTACGCCGCCGCATGACAAGGGCATCATGGCTGACGTGAAGGCCATCACGGATTATACGACGCTTAAGACGATGGATTTGGAAGCGGCGAAAGCGGCGGGATTGTATGAAGTGATTGGCAAGGAAGTGGATGACGCGTATATGGTAGAACTGAAAAAGCAGGTTCTTCATCAGGATGCCATTGACGCGGTGGCAAAGGACATCAAGATTGTGTATTCACCGTTGCATGGCACGGGAAATATTCCGGCTCGCCGTGTGCTTAAGGAGCTTGGCTTTGAGAACGTGTACGTGGTGCCGGAGCAGGAGTTGCCGGACGGCGAGTTCCCGACCGTTTCTTACCCGAACCCGGAGGCGGACGAGGCATTCGAGTTGGGCTTGAAGCTGGCGAAGGAATTGGACGCGGATCTCGTACTGGCGACCGACCCGGACGCGGACAGACTTGGCGTGCGGGTAAAGGACGGCAATGGGGAGTACCATACGCTGACGGGAAATATGTCCGGATGCTTGCTGGCTGATTATGAGATTGGGCAGAGAAAAGAGCTGAAGGGCCTTCCGGATGACGGATATTTGATTAAGACCATCGTGACGACCAACATGGCGGACGCGATTGCGAAATATTACGGCGTGGGCGTGATTGAATGCCTGACCGGATTCAAGTACATCGGACAGCAGATTCTTGGCTTTGAGACGTCGGGCAAGGGCGAGTACTTGTTTGGATTTGAGGAGAGCTATGGCTGCCTGATTGGAACGCACGCGAGGGACAAGGATGCCATCGTGGCGACGATGGCATTGGCGGAGGCCGCGGCTTATTATAAGAGCAAGGGCATGAATCTGTGGGATGCCATGGTGGCGATGTATGAGCGTTACGGATATTATAAGGATGATATCAAGTCCATTACGCTTAAGGGCATCGAGGGGCTTGCCAAGATTCAGGAGATTTTGGACACGCTGCGCAAGAATCCGCCGGCCGAGATTGCCGGATACAAGGTTCTGAAGGCAAGGGATTACATGGCGGATACGGTGAAGGACATGGAGACGGGCGAGGTTACGCCGACCGGCTTGCCGAGTTCCAACGTGCTTTACTATGACATGCCGGACGGCACGTGGCTTTGCGTGAGACCGTCAGGAACCGAGCCGAAGGTGAAGTTCTATTATGGCGTGAAAGGTACGTATTTGGAGGACGCGGAGGCAAAATCAGCGGCGATGGGAAAAGAAGTATTGGCCATGATTGACGAAATGTTGAAGTAGGATGGATTTTGAATAGGTCTATAGCTGGGGCTATAGACCTATTTGGCAGAGGAAGGAGACGAGAGGATGAAAAAGAGATTATTATCATTTTTTACGGCAATGGTGTTGCTGATGACGTGCATGATTCCGTTACCAGTGTCTGCCGCGGGAGCCGCAAGAGTAAGCTATCGTACGCATGTGGAAAATGTCGGATGGCAGAGTTATGTCAGCAATGGTGTCATGAGCGGAACGGAGGGAAAAAGCTTAAGGCTCGAAGGCATCAATATTAAATTAGATAATCAGGATTACAGTGGCGGCATCGAATATCGCACTCATGTGCAGAATATTGGTTGGCAAGGATATGTTGGTAATGGAGTGATGAGCGGAACGTCAGGAAAGAGCCTGCGTTTGGAAGCCATTCAGATACGCCTGACGGGAGAAATGGCACAGCATTATGATGTATACTATCGCGTACATGCTGAAAATGTCGGCTGGATGGGTTGGGCGAAAAATAATGAACCGGCGGGAACAGCCGGGTATGCGTATAGATTGGAAGGCATTCAGATTCGGTTGATACCAAAGGGAGGCAATGCACCAGGAAGTACGGCAAATGCTTATCAGCGTACCCATGTGGAATATCGAACCCATGTGCAAAATGAAGGTTGGCAAAGAAATGTGTCAGATGGGGCGATGAGTGGAACGTCAGGGAAAAGCCTGCGTTTAGAGGGGATTTGCATCAGTCTGCCGAATCAGGAATATGCGGGCACTATTGAATATCGAACCCATGTGCAAAATGTTGGTTGGCAGAACTATGTAAGCAATGGGACGATGAGCGGAACGTCAGGGAAAAGCCTACGGTTGGAAGGTATCCAGATTCGCTTGACGGGAGAAATGGCGCAGCATTATGATGTGTATTATCGTGTACATGCCCAAAATTTTGGCTGGATGGGTTGGGCGAAAAATGATGAGCCCGCTGGAACAGA
>CATLEQ010000046.1 GCA_949915905.1 uncultured Lachnospiraceae bacterium
GCCTCGGAAAAGCTCCCTGCCGAGACAAAGTTCTCGACCGCCGTGGAATCCCCTTCCTCATACATGCACTTGATGCGCTTTAGCAACGCCTCGTACTGCGCTTGTTCCTCTTCCTCGGCCGCCTGCAAATCCAACTCGGCCTGGGCAATCTGCTGCCCTTTCTCAATCAACTGCAATTCCAAATCATTAATCGTGTTCACCAATTCATTCAACTGGTTCTGCAAATCATTCATCTCGGATTCCGCGGCGGCCTTCTCTCCCTGAAGCTCCTCCACACGGTCATCCTCCGGTGCCGCCATGACGGGCGATACCACCATCGCGCATACCACGACTAGTGAAACCAATGTCCGATGTACTTTTTTTAATTTCATCCTTTCACCTTTCCTTATTATTAATTATTTATATGTCCCCACATATGACTATATCATACATGACTCAGCCGCATTTTTCAACAGTTTTAGCAAAAGAAACATAAAGTTTTTATATTTTTGTAAGAAAATGTAAAATTCTTTCCTTTTTCACATCCTTATTGTGAAAAATATTATAACTCATCGGACATTATTTTGCAATATATTTGTAATATTTTTGAAACATTTTATAATTACGGTGTTACCACTATTGTATCGCTATGTTTGTATATCCCATCAAGCTCAAGTCCACCTGCTGTGCCGCCTCGCGTCCCTCGCGTATGGCCCACACGACCAAAGACTGTCCCCGATGCATGTCGCCCGCTGTAAACACGTTTTTTATATTGGTGGCATAATCTCCGGCCTGCGTCTTTACATTCGTTCGTGCGTCAAGTTCCACGCCGAACGCTTTTGACACATACTCCTCGCCGCCGAGGAAACCGGCCGCAATCAAGACCAGGTCTACCTCCACCGTGTACTCGCTGCCCGGAATTTGTGCCATGTACATCCGGCCGCTCTTTTCATCTTTTTTCGACTCCAGCCTGACAAGCACCGCCTTGCACACGGCACCTTTTTTGTCCTTCAAAAACTCCTTCACCGTCGTCGTATATACACGGGGATCCTTTCCAAACATGGCAATCGCCTCCTGCTGGCCGTAATCGGTCTTACAGATGCGCGGCCACTCCGGCCACGGATTATTCTCGGCACGCTCATCCGGTGCCTTTGGCATCATCTCAAGCTGGAGCACCGAAGCCGCCCCGTGGCGGATGGACGTTCCCACGCAGTCATTCCCCGTATCGCCTCCGCCGATGACCATCACTTTTTTCCCTTTGGCGGAAATGTAGGTTCCTTCCTTTAACCGCATGTCATTTGCCCACAATGCCTTCGTCGTGGATTTTAGGAAGTCCACGGCAAAATAAATCCCTGCCGCGTCCCTTCCCGGCACATTGATGTCTCTCGGGTTGGATGCCCCGCAAGACAAAATCACCCGGTCATATTCTTTTAATATAGAAGAAGCCTTCACCTCCTTCCCGACATTACAGCCGGTTTTAAATACGACTCCTTCCTCTTCCATGATTTCCACCTTGCGGTCAATGACCTGCTTTTCCAGCTTCATGTTCGGAATTCCATAGCGAAGCAGGCCGCCCACCTTGTCCTCCCGCTCATATACCGTCACAAAATGCCCGCGGCGGTTTAGCAAGTCTGCCGCCGCCAATCCAGACGGGCCGGAACCGATGACCGCCACCTTCTTCCCTGTTCTCACTTTGGGCGGACGCGCTTTCGCGTATCCCTTTTCATAGGCATTTTCTATAATGCCGTACTCATTTGCCTTCGTGGACACCGGCTCGTCGTGCAGCCCGCAGGTGCAGGCATTCTCGCACAAGGCCGGACACACGCGGGAAGTAAATTCCGGAAAGTTATTCGTCTTTACCAGGCGGTAATATGCCTCCTCCCAATTGCCGTTATAAATCAAGTCGTTCCACTCCGGCACCAGATTGTGCAGCGGACACCCGCTCGCCATGCCGTTTAACAACTGCCCCGACTGGCAGAACGGAACACCGCAGGCCATGCACCTCGCCCCTTGGATTTCTTGTTCTTCTTTCGAGAGCGGCGTATGAAATTCACGGAAATGCCGGATTCTGCTCCTTGCGCTCTCCGCCATCTTGTCTTGTCTTTTATAATCTAAAAATCCCGTCGGTTTTCCCATGACTTTGATTTCTCCTTCCTTATTATTTTTCCCGCCTCATTTGATTAAACGCCTCGATTTTCGCCTGGTCGCTGCTTAGCCCCTTTTCTTCCATCTGCAGGATTGCCGTCATCATTTTCTCATAATCCTCCGGAATGATCTTTTTAAACTTCGGCAGATATTCCTTGAAATTTTCAAGGATTTCTTTTCCCGTCCTGGAACCGGTGCAATTTACGTGCTCCTCCAACATGTTCTTGATTTCCTGCACGTCATATTTGTCCGTGACACGTTCCACATTTACCATGGACTTATTTACCTTCTTATATAAATCGTTTTCCTCGTCCAGCACGTAGGCAATCCCGCCGCTCATGCCCGCCGCGAAGTTTTTTCCGACCTGGCCGATAATCACCACGCAGCCGCCCGTCATGTATTCGCAGCCGTGGTCGCCGACGCCCTCCACGACCGCGCGCGCACCTGAATTTCTTACACAAAAACGCTCCCCGGCCACGCCGCCGACATAAGCCTTTCCGCTCGTCGCGCCGTACAACGCCACATTTCCGACGATGATATTTTCGTTGGTCTTAAACCGAATCCCTTCGGGTTGGCGAACTACCAGCTTGCCGCCTGACAGACCCTTTCCAAAATAATCGTTGCTGTCCCCGACAAGCTCCAACGTAAGTCCCCTGGGAATGAACGCGCCAAAGCTCTGGCCGCCCGCACCCTTGCATTTTACGACATACGTGTCCTCCTCCAGTCCTTCCGGATACCTTCTCGTGATCTCCGAGCCAAAAATCGTGCCAAAGGTACGATCCGTATTGCCCACCTCAAGTTCCACGCTCGCCGGTTTCCCTTTTTCCAGTGGTGAAAGCAACTTGGCAAGCAGGACCTTCTCATCCAGCGTCTTTTCCAATTCAAAATCGTAAACCTTTTTCGGGTTAAATTTCATGCCCTTTTTCTCATGTGCGTATGGATTGTAGAGAATCTGGCTCAAATCCAACGTCGCGGCCCGATCCGAAGTCGGATTCTCCTTCACCCGCAGCAAATCGGTTCTTCCAACCAGTTCGTCCACCGTGCGGACACCCAGCTTCGCCATATATTCACGTAATTCCTCGGCGATAAAACGCATGAAATTGATGACGTATTCCGGCTTTCCCGCGAACCGTTTCCGCAGCTCGGGGTTTTGTGTCGCCACGCCGACCGGACAAGTATCAAGGTTGCAGACCCGCATCATCACGCATCCCATCGTCACGAGCGGGGCGGTCGCGAACCCAAACTCTTCCGCGCCAAGGGCGGCGGCAATGGCCACGTCACGGCCGCTCATCAGCTTTCCGTCCGTCTCGATGCGAACGCGCTCCCGAAGTCCGTTGGCAATCAATGTCTGGTGCGTCTCCGCCAATCCTAACTCCCACGGCAGTCCCGCGTTCTGGATGGAACTTCGCGGGGCGGCTCCCGTGCCGCCGTCATATCCCGATATCAAAACCAATCCCGCGCCGGCCTTCGCGACGCCCGCGGCAACCGTTCCCACGCCGGCCTCGGACACCAGTTTCACGGAAATCCGTGCATTTTTGTTGGCATTTTTACAGTCATAAATCAACTGCGCCAAATCCTCTATCGAATAAATGTCATGGTGCGGCGGCGGTGAAATCAGGCTCACCCCCGGGGTAGAATGTCTCGTCTTGGCAATCCACGGATACACCTTCCCGCCGGGCAGGTGGCCGCCCTCTCCCGGCTTTGCCCCCTGTGCCATCTTAATCTGGATTTCCTTGGCACTGACCAGGTAGCGGCTCGTCACGCCAAACCGCCCCGAAGCCACCTGCTTGATGGCCGAGCAGCGGTCGCTGTCCAGGCGTTCGATATCCTCCCCGCCTTCCCCGCTGTTGGACTTACCCTTCAAACGGTTCATGGCAATGGCAAGCGTCTCGTGCGCCTCCTTGGAAATGGAACCGTAGGACATCGCCCCGGTCTTAAAACGGGTCACGATGGAGTCCACGCTTTCCACCTCGTCAAGCGGCACGCCCTTTTTGGGATAACAAAACTCCAGTTGACCGCGCAGATTAATTTTCTCGCCTTCCTCATCCACCATTTTCGTATATTGCTTGAACATTTCATAATCGCCCCTGCGGGTCGATTGTTGCAGGGTGTGAATGGTACGTGGATTATAAAGGTGTTCCTCGCCGCCGCTTTTCGACTTGTGCCACCCGACACTGTCAAGCGTCATGTCAACGTCCAGTCCCAACGGGTCGAACGCCCGCGTATGGAACGCCGTATAATCCTTCGCCACCTCTTCAATCCCGATACCGCCCACGCGGCTTACGGTATCCGTAAAATATTTGTCAATAAATTCCTTTTTCAGACCGACTGCCTCAAAAATCTTCGCGCCCTGGTAAGACTGGATGGTGGAAATCCCCATCTTGGAGGCGATTTTAATAATGCCGTTAATGACCGCGTCGTTATAATCATTGACCGCCGCATAATAATCCTTATGCAGCATGTTGCTGTCAATCAACTGCCGGATGGACTCATGCGCAAGGTAAGGATTGATGGCGCAGGCGCCATATCCGAGCAGGGTGGCAAAATGATGTACCTCTCTTGGTTCCCCGGATTCCAAAATCATGGCCACGGAAGTTCTTTTCTTCGTGCGCACCAAATGCTGCTGTAAGCCAGACACCGCCAAAAGGGAAGGAATCGCCACATGGTACTCGTCCATTTCCCGGTCGGAAAGAATCAGGATGTTCGCCCCTTCGCGGATGGCACGATCCACCTCGATGAACAAATAATCCATCGCCTTTTCCAGACTGGTATTTTTATAATAAGTAATCGGAATCTCCGCCACTTTAAAGCCTTCCACGTCCATATATTTGATTTTTAGCAGATCCGTGTTGGTGAGAATCGGGTTGTGCACCTTGAGCATCTTGCAGTTCGATTCCTTCTTCTCCAGGAGATTTCCGTCCGCACCGATATAAATCGTCGTCGAGGTCACTACTTTTTCCCGGATGGCATCAATCGGCGGATTCGTCACCTGCGCGAATAACTGCTTAAAATATCCGAACAAGGGCTGGTTGTCTTTTGACAATACCGCCAGCGGAATGTCAATTCCCATGGCCGCCGTCCCCTCGCCGCCGGTCTTCGCCATGTTAAGAATGGAACTTTTCACTTCCTCGTAGGAATAGCCAAATGCCTTCTGGAGCCGTTTGCATTCCTCCTTCGTGTACTGCACAGTGTCGCGGTTTGGAATTTTCAACTCCTTCAATTGAATCATGTTGCCGTCAATCCACTCCCCGTACGGCTCCTGGTTCGCATAATATTCCTTCAGTTCCTCATCATCTATCACTTTTCCCTGAACGGTGTCCACCAGCAACATTTTACCGGGATGGAGCCGTTCCTTGACCAGAATCTTTGCCGGGTCGATGTCTAAAACGCCTACCTCGGAGGAAAGAATCAGCCGGTCGTCGTCCGTGATATAGTACCGTGAAGGACGCAGTCCGTTCCTGTCAAGCACCGCCCCCATGCAGTCCCCGTCGGAAAACAGAATGGAGGCCGGGCCGTCCCACGGCTCCATCATCGTCGCGTAATATTGATAAAAGTCTTTTATTTTCTGCGACATGCCACGGTTGTTCTCCCACGGTTCCGGAATGGCGATCATGACCGCCAACGGCAGTTCCATGCCACTCATCACCATGAATTCCAATGCATTGTCAAGCATGGCCGAATCAGAGCCGGAGGAGTTAATCGCCGGGAGAACCTTGTGCAGTTCCCCTTTCATAAAGCCGGACTCCATCGTTTCTTCCCTCGCCCGCATCTTGTCGGCATTTCCGCGGATCGTGTTGATTTCCCCATTATGTACCATAAACCGGTTTGGATGCGCGCGCTCCCAGCTCGGGTTCGTGTTCGTGCTAAACCTGGAATGCACCATGGCAATCGCCGATTCATAATCCGCATCCTGCAAGTCACTGAAAAACAGCCGCAGCTGCCCCACCAGAAACATGCCCTTATATACAATGGTGCGGCTGGACAACGATGCCACGTACGTGTCGTCGCTGCTCTGTTCAAAAATACGGCGCACGACATACAGCCGCCGGTCAAACGGCAGGCCCTTTTCAATCCTTGCCGGTTTTTCAATAAACGCCTGCATGATGTACGGCATGCACTGGGCCGCCTTTTTGCCAAGCACGGACGGATGAATCGGAATCTCCCTCCAACCGAGGAACTTCAATCCTTCCTTTGCCACGATGACCTCGAAAATCTTCTTCGCCTGGTTCCGCTTCAATTCATCCTGCGGCAGGAAAAACATGCCCACGCCGTATTCCCGCTCCGAGGGCAAAGAAAAGCCGAGGGGTTCACAGACCTTGGAGAAAAACTTGTGCGAAATCTGTAACAAGATTCCAACTCCGTCTCCTGTCTTACCCTCGGCGTCCTTGCCTGCTCTATGTTCAAGATTTTCTACTATCTTCAGCGCGTCCGCCACCGTCTCATGGCTCTTCACGCCTTTGATGTTTACCACTGCACCGATACCACAGTTATCATGCTCAAATTCAGGCCGGTACAAGCCCTTAACTTGAGCTTCCTTCACTCTGCCCATCACTACCGTCCTTTCTTACTATGAGTACTTAGTGCCCGTCTTTTGGGCACTTACGTACGAATGTAGTTACCTGCAACTTGGCGAGGTCTTCTCGAGCCTAATGCAGCATAACTTCCTTTTTATGTGTACCTGGTGCCCGTCTTTTGGGCACCAGGCACAATTTTTACTTTCCCTACTATACATCATTTTTTCGCATTTGTAAACTACAAATTTTTCGATTCCAATCCGGATGTCGGTGTTTGTTCCCCCATCTTCTGGATGTTGACAAACATCACCGTCCCCACGAAGGTTCCCGCGACCGCCAACAGTGCCATCCCCAGTTTATTTTGCATCAGCCAGTCAAACACGCCGAACCGCGTGCAGAAAAGCGACACCAGATTAGCCGTAATGTGGAGGCACAGCGGTGCCTTGAAGGAACCGTATTTTTCATAAACATAAGCCAAAAGCATCCCCAGTCCAACCGTGTACAGTGCCTGTACGAGGTTGCCGTGGCCGGCGGAAAAGATAAAGGAACTGATAAATGCCGCGCCCATGAAACCAATCCGCTCCCGAAACCGCTTAAAGACCACGCCACGGAAAAACAGCTCTTCCGAAACAGGGATGATGATGCCGCTGCATAATATCTGAATAAGGAACGGCGGTCCATATAAAACGGCCGCGGCCTCCTGGTAGGCTTCATCCACAAATGCCAGCTCCGTCAGGCCCACCAGGCAATTGGCCGCCAGACAGAAGGAGACTCCCAGCCCCAGGATCAAACTATATTTTACGATAGGTGCCGCTTTCACAAACGTCGTCTCTTTCTTTCGATCCTGCCAGAACATGATGCCCATGACCAGAATCAGGCACAAGGCCGATGCCGTCGCACATTCCAGCTGGTATTGCTGGTAAAATTCCAACGCGATCCGATTGACCGTGTCAAATACCGTCTGAAGCTCCGCCTCCGTCGCATTTTCCGAATCTACAAATAAAACCGGCGCAAGCTCCCCTGCCTTGACTATCATCATCACGAAGGAGGTCAGAAAGCTAACTACGATTTGCACCAGCCAATAGGCCACCAATGGGCTAAACAGCCTCCAAAACGCCTTTTTCCCAGGATTTTTATTCATTGCAGCCATCCCCTGCCTTCCTCTTGCATCCACTCCCGCACGTCCTTCTCATTCCCCGTCAAAGAGCCTTGTACCATCTCCGCCTTGCCGCCGCCCCTGCCTTGGAAACGTGCGTTCAACGCTTTTCCCAAACCGCGCACGTCATGGCTCGCACTGCCGATGCAATAACGGTAGGCATCGCTCTTTTCATTTTTCCAGAACACGGCACACGCCTCGCATCCTGCCTCCAGGGCCAGATTCATCAAAATTCGCCCGCCGTCCCCCTCCAGAGCCTCTTCAAACATGCAGGTCATGCCCGTCCTTGTATCAAGCCCTTTTACTTTGTACGAAAGTAATTCTCTCTGCTTATCCGCAAGCTTTTGTTTGAGCCATGCACATTCCTCTCTCACATGTTCCACGGCCTCATAGACCTCGTTTTCCTTTGCACACAAGCTGCCGGAAATCCGTTTCACGGATGTGGATTTTAACCGATAATCCGCTAACGCCCGGAAGCCGCAGAGCATCGTGACACGCACGCCGCCTTTGTACCGCTGTGAGTCCGTCAGCCGGATGAGGCCGATTTCCCCGGTCTTTTTTACATGCGGCGCACAACAAGCGCAAGTGTCGTATCCCGGGATTACCACGATGCGCACTTGTCCCTCGATCTCGATTTTACTGCGATACTCCATGTTTGCCAATTCTTCCTTGGACGGGTATAAAACCTCCACGTCAAGGTTTTTCACGACCGCCTCGTTGGCCAACGTCTCAATTCGCCTTAGCTCGTCTTCCTTTATTTCACCATTGAAATCCATCGTACAATAAGTGTCACTCAAATGAAAACCCACATTGTCATAGCCGAAAGCCGCGTGAACCAAACCGGACACGATATGCTCCCCCGTATGCTGCTGCATCTTTCCGAAACGCTCCGGCCAGTCTATCCTGCCATGCACGGTGCTGCCAATTGCAAACGCCTTGTCGGATTTATGGTAAATGATGCCGTCCTTTTCCCGTACGTCCGTAATGTGTGCGGCATCCACGGCATCTGCAGGGCGGGCGAACCCTTTGGGTTCGTCAGAGTATAAAAAGCCTGTATCCGCATACTGGCCGCCGCCCTCCGGGAAAAACGCGGTTTGCTCCAGCACAATCCAATAGTCCCCGTCTTTTTCCACGCATTCCGTCACCTTCGCCGTAAAATCGCTCTGATGGCTGTCTCTATAAAATAACTTCTCCGTCATATCTGCCACGCCTCTTCCTACATCCTTTCCGGAGCCTCGAATCCCAACAAGTCAATGCACGTTGTCAACACTTTTTTGGTCAATACGAGTAACGCGATATACCCCGCCCGCTTTTCTTCATCCGTCTCGGAAAGAATCTTGGTCTCATGATAAAACTTATTAAACGTATTTGCCACGTCATAAATGTACGCGCAAATTTTATGCGGCGCAATTTCCTCATATACGATGTCTAACACTTCATTAAACCTGGCCACCTCCAGCATCAAGGCCTTCTCAAATTCGTTTTCCGCCGCTCGCAAACGCAGGCCTTCTATTTGGTTACTTTCCCTCTGGCCACTTTCCTTCTGCCCATTTTCCACGTACTTGGCAAGAATGGACTTGATACGCACGATCGTATACAAAATATACGGTCCCGTATTCCCTTCGAACGAAGTAAAGCGATCCACGTCAAAAATGTAATCCTTCGATGCCTGATTTGACAAGTCACCGTATTTTATGGCCGCCAGGCCGACCGTCTGCGCGGTCTTCTTTGCTTCCTCCTCGCCGACCGTCCGGTTGTCCATGATTTTCTTATACATCTCGTCGTCAATTTCTTGAATCAGGTTTTCCAGCCGCATCACGCCGCCTTCCCTTGTCTTAAACGGCTTTCCGTCCTTGCCGTTCATCGTGCCGAACCCGAGGAATGAAAGTTTCGTCTCCGGCCGCACGATGCCCGTTTTCTTCGCGCAACGGAACACCTGCACGAAATGTAGTTCCTGCCGCTTGTCCACGACATAAATCACCTCGTCCGGCTGATACAGCTTTTCCCGCTCCACAAGCGTCGCCAAGTCCGTGGTGTCGTACAAGGCCGCCCCGTCCGACTTTAAAATCATGCATGGGGGCACCTCTTTTTTGTCATCCGCCTCACATACGTCGACCACCAGGGCCCCCTCGTCATAATGGGCAAAGCCCTCGTCTTTTAATCTCTGTACCATGTCCGGAATATATTTCTGGACGTCCGCCTCGCCCTTCCACAAATCAAATTCCACGTTCAGGCTCTGATAGTTCTTCTTTAAGTCCGCCACGGAAATCCGCATGATATGGTTCCATACGGCCCGATAGCCGCGATGTCCGTTTTGCAGCAAATAGGTCGCATGCAATGCTTTTTCCCGATATTCCTCATGATTTTTCGCATACGCACTGGCCGTCGGGTAAATTTCCTCCAGCTCGCCAATCGTAAACGGTGCCTCCTCCGGGTATTCTCCCGTAAAGTTTTCATCAAAATAAGGCAGCTCGGGTTTCCGCTTTTCCAATTCCGTGATAATCAACCCCATCTGGTAGCCCCAGTCGCCCAGATGAATGTCGCCCGTCACCTGGTTTCCCTTATAACGCATGATGCGCTTCACGCTCTCGCCGATAATCGCCGAACGCAAATGTCCCACGTGCAGCGGCTTTGCCACGTTCGGCCCGCCATAATCCACCATGATGGTGCGGGGCATTTTCTCCAATTCTACGCCAAGATGCTCATCCTCCGCCATCTGCTGCAAGAATGCCGCCACATATTCCGGTTTCAATTTGAGATTGATAAAGCCCGGCTTTACCGCCTCGGCCAGCGAAAAGCACGCGCTCTCCTGCAAATGCACGACCACGTCCTCGGCAATCATAAATGGTGCCTTATGATACGCCTTCGCCGCCGCCATCGCCCCATTGCACTGGTACTCGCACAAGTCCGGACGGTTGGACAACGTCACCTTTGCGTAAGACGTGTCATATCCCGCCGCGCCAAAGGCTGCTTTCATTTCCTTCGTTATTAATTCTGATAATGTATTCAAAATCTTCACACTCCATTCATTTTGCGCTTTTCTTTTGCTATTTTATCATCTATAATAGATTCTAGCAACAAGAAAGGTGGTTTTTTTTATGTTACTTGGCTCACACGTAGGGATGAGCGGCAAGGAAATGCTGCTCGGTTCCGCAAAGGAAGCCGTCTCATACGGCGCGAACACGTTTATGTTTTATACCGGCGCACCACAAAACACAAGGCGCAAGGATATCGACGAATTAATGATAGAGCCGGCCTGGGAATATATGAAAGAACATGGAATTGAGCAAATCATCGTCCACGCCCCTTACATCATCAATTTGGGAAACGCCGTCAAGCCGGAAACCTTTGAGCTGGCCGTCGAATTCCTGGCAAAGGAAATCGAACGCACGGTGGCCTGCAAAAGCCACGTCCTGATTCTGCATCCGGGTTCCCACGTGGGGGAAGGCGCAGACGTTGGAATCCGCCAAATCGTGAAGGGACTCAACGAAGTCCTCACCCCTGACACGGACTGTTTCGTCGCATTGGAAACGATGGCCGGGAAGGGTTCGGAAATCGGCCGGTCCTTCGAAGAATTGGCTCGTATTTACGACGGAGTCGCTTGTAATGACAAGCTACGGGTATGCTTCGACACTTGTCACACGAGTGATGCCGGATATGACATCATCCACCATTTCGATGACGTGATGGAAGAATTTGACCGCATTTTGGGCACGGATCAGATTACCGTTTTCCATATCAATGACAGCAAGAACGCCCCCGGTGCCGCCAAGGACCGCCACGCCAACATCGGTTTCGGGGAAATCGGTTTTGACGCGTTACACCATATCGTGCATCACCCGAATTTTATGGACGTTCCGAAAATATTAGAAACCCCTTATATCCCGGATCCGCTCGATAAGAAAAAATCTTACGCGCCCTACCGCCGTGAAATCGAGATGCTAAAAAGCGGAAAATTTGATGCCACGCTACCGGAACAAATCATAAAGGACCATCATTGAAATTTGCGCCGTTGTACGGATGGCAAGGCAAAGCGTTTCACGTAACGGAACAAAGAGTCCTATGGCATGCAAAAGGACGATACCTTCACCAAGATATCGTCCTTTCGCGTATCACGCGTCTGAACGGAATCGAACCGCCGCACATGCCTCCGGAGGGCATCGCTCTATCCCCTGAGCTACAGACGCACTTCTTACGTTCTAATTTAGCCTTTTTCAGAACGCAATACTTATGCTAACACAAATTTCATCAAAAGTAAAGTGTTTTCCTGACATTTTTTACATCCGTCACCGTACACCCGACCTCTTTTGCAATCTGCTCATCCGTAAATTCAGAATGCTGTTTCATGGTACGAAAAATTTTCCCGGACAGAAATATTCCTTCTTGTATTCCTTCCTGAATCCCGTCTTCCCTTGCCTCCTCACGTTTCACTTGCATATCCCTTTCATAACTATATTCCGCTACCAGCATGTTTCTCACCTCACTTCCTTTGCGCTTCAAATAATCTGACAAAATTCCTTTTTCAATACACTCATTAACCGCCTTTTTAATGGCACTCTCTCCACCCGAATGTTTCCTTACCGCATCTATAAACAGACTATATTCTTTTAATACTCCGCACTTTTCCAGAATTTCATGCTTCTTTTCCGTATTAATATTGATAATTTTCACCTTCAATTCTAATGATTTTTTCCCGGATGACTTTATAAAAGCATCGGAAAGACATAATATCTTTTCTTTCGGGAATTCTTCCGTTCCATTATAAAAGGTATAAAATTCTGGAACCGGTATCTGTACCAGTTTTTTTGCTGTCTCATCTTGATAAAACAAGTCTGTAAAAAGGCTGTCCTTATATTTTCGATTTTCTTTCTCCGCCGTCATATTTCTGCCTTTCTCTCGTATTTTATAGTATCATATTTTACGATAGGGGTCAAAACGTTTTTGACCCCCATTTACAAATCGATGACCAAGATGTTACAATTCACGGCTTAACCGCCGTAGATTGCAACGGCATCCAGCCGGGTCAAGCCGGTATTCACAATCCACTTCGCGGCTGATGAGGTTAAATTACCTGCGGCAATGGGCTGGATGCATAAATCTAGCCGATGCATCACCCGCTCGCCGTAGGCGATTTGAAATGCGGTTTTCGTCTCCTTCTACGTCTCTTCCGCTCCATCCTTCGATGCCACAAGGTCCACCCTAAAATCGCCATCGAAGTCCCCATGAGAACCACATAAGGCATCCATTCTCCCGCATCCCCTGTCTTTATCGCGGGCGGGTTTGGTGCCTCCGGCTGCGGCTCTTCTGGCTCTTCCGGCATAGGCGTTTCCTCCGTTGGCTCCTCCGGCTTTATTGGAACTTCCGGCTCTATTGGAACTTCCGGCTCCGTTGGAAATTCTGGTTTTTCCGGCTCTTCCGGTGCATCCGGCTCCTCTGGCGTATCCGGCTCTTCCGGACTCCGCGGTTCTTTTGGTTCCTCCTCTTTCGGCTCCTCCGGTTTTTGCGGTTCTTCCGGAACTTTTTCGTTTTCCACATACAAAACTCCTATTTCTTCTCCGTTTATCCTGCCGTCTTCACTTACTACGACTTCATGAACCGCACCATCCAACAAATATCCTTCCAATGTTTTTGTCTCTTGAAAACAGTAAACTCCCGGAGCCAAACAAACTATTTCCAGCATTCCCTTATCATCCGTAATCAACACTTGCTTCTCCGGCCGTGGTTCCTCTTCTGATTCGCCCTTGTCACCCGCTTCCGGCTCCTCTTTTGATTCGCCCTCGTCACCTGCTTCCGGCTCCTCTTTTGATTCGCCCTCGTCACCTGCTTCCGGCTCCTCTTCCAATTCGCCCTCATCATCCGCTTCCGGTTCCTCTTCTGATTCGCCCTTGTCACCCGCTTCCGGCTCCTCACTTACTTTTCCATCTTCAATGTCCTCCGCGGGTTCCTCATTGTCCGCTTTCTTCCAGAATTCAAACTCCACCCCGGGCAGTGCCTCTCTCGTATCCTTATCTATTTTGTAAATCTGAATCCGGGAGGGCGTATTTTCCACCTTGAGCGCACACTCTACCACCGGCGTATCCTGTCCTTGATATTCTAACGCCACCTCATAAACCCTATCACTTAATACGTAGCCCTCCGGCTGGGTGACCTCCTTCACCAAATATCTTCCGAGAAACAATGGTTTTGACTCCGCCACGCCGTCTACCGTCGTGACCGTGTCGACCACGTCCCCTTCTAATGCCCTGACCGTCCCGTCTGGGGTGACGATATCTTCTGCTGCCACGATTTCAAATATGGCTCCGTCCAATAATAACTCTGCTTTTGCGTCTGCCACCTCTTCCTCTGTTTTCTCTCCATCTTCCGTATCTCCAACTGGATTTTTGAATTCTTCTTCCCCATCGGGTGCTCCTTCCTCTCTCGTTTGCGTATTGCTTTCTTCCACTTTTTTTATACAAATCTTTCCCATCACGTTTTCATCCGCATATTCAACCACTAAGGGATGCTCCCACGTTGCCCCCTCCTCGACCTGAAATTCCAACAATTCTCCTCTCAGGTATCCTTCCGGCGCATTCACTTCCTCCAGATAATATGTGCCGCATTTCAGCATTTCCGGAAATGTAAACTGCCCGTCCGCATCCGTTTGAAATGTTTCATGCACTTGTTCCTTTGGATAACGCGTCGTCATCGTAATCGGTTCCTGGTTCTCGTCAAGCAAACGGAATTCCACCCCTGCTATCGGAATGGCTCTGCCGGTTCCCACATCCCGCTTTATGACCGTCACAGGACTCACAATCAGTTTGTCCTCCTTATAAATGCCCTTAAGCGTCACTCTTTCCTTGGAAATCGTCACGTCAAACGGTTCGATTGGTTTCACGCCCTGCGGATACTTTGTCTCCGTCACCGTATAGGTGTCATACACGAGCGTCCCCCTCGGACGTTCTACCAACGCCGTCGTGGCAAATCCATCCGCGTCCGTCACAATGGTCAATACGTTTTCTCCCGTCGTTTTCGAGGTAAATGTAAACTCGACCCCGGAAAGTCCTTCCATGGTATCCTCGTCTTCCTCCTGATTTTCCAAAAACTTGATGATTTCTACATTTCCCCGAATCACGTCCTCTCCACTTTCCGTCTCGTACTCAAATACCCGCGTCACCGCATCTCCCGGCACATTCGCATTTACCATGTGGCTTTGTCCGTCAATCAGGTATCCTTCCGGTGCCTTTGTTTCCCGCACCGTATAAGCGCCAAGCGGCAATTCCCCGGATAATGCCGTCCCGGCCGCGTCCGTCGTCAGTTCATCGACCTTGTTTCCGGCAGAATCGTATATCTCGTATATCGCTCCCGCCAGACTGGCCGCGCCCTGCGGTTCCCCTTTTCCGGTTTCCGCATCCTTCTTTTTCAGTCGGATCCGTATTTTCTGCGGCACTTCCGCACTGGTCACGCTATACTCAAACACCCGCGTCGTCGCATCTGCCGGCGTGCTTCCTTTTACCATATAGCTTTTTCCATCAACCAGATATCCCGTTGAAGCCTTTGTTTCCCTCACCGTATAGTCGTCCAAGGGAAGTTCCCTGGAAATTGCCGCGCCACTTGTGTCCGTCGTCAATTCATCCACCTTGCTTCCGGCAGAATCATAAATTTCATATACCGCCCCGGAAAGTGTCGCCCTCCCTTGCGGCGTATTACGTCCCGTCTCGGCATCCACCTTCTGCAATCGTATCCGCAATTCTTGCGGAACCTCCAAGGACTGTACCGTGGCCGTCCTCCCGCTCTCCACCGTCACCGGATGGATATTTGTATCCAGCGTGTACCCTTTCGGGGCTATCG
>CATLEQ010000047.1 GCA_949915905.1 uncultured Lachnospiraceae bacterium
CTGTGTGGTATAGGATACATGCCCCGGCTACGAGGAGCAGGAGGTTGAGCATCGCCATCATCTGCCAATTTGCGTCAAGAAGAATGGAAAGCGGCGTGCCGTCCGCGTTGAGGTACATTTCAGAACGCACCGCCATATTTACAATGGGGACGGCGCCGGCCAGTAATCCGCCGCTTAAAAAGGCGGGAACAAAGCCGGTTCTTTTTATTTTTCGGCATTCTAGGAAGAAAATGTGTGATTTCATTTTGCGCCACCTCGCAGTCTATTATCGGCATCCACAAGAGCCAAAAACGTATCTTCCAGATTGTCGGTCGGAAATCCTTGCGACGAGGCGTTGGACCTAAGCTGCTCTAATGTGCCTTCAAAGAGCAGGTGCCCGTGGTTTAGGATACCGACATTGTCGGCCATCAATTCGACCTCCGAGAGTAAATGCGAGGATACAAGCACGGTGCAGTCAAATTTTTCCGGCAGGGAGCGAATCAGCGTCCGAATTTCGTGGATGCCCACCGGGTCGAGCCCGTTTGTCGGTTCGTCCAAAATGAGGATGGGAGGCCGGCCGATTAACGCGCTTGCCAGTCCCAGCCGCTGTTTCATTCCAAGAGAATATTTTTTGGCCAGCCGGTCTTTGTAGGGCGTAAGTCCCACCAACTCCAGGGCTTCCGAAACGGCGGATTTTGGCAGGCCTAAAATACGGCGGATGATTTCGAGGTTTTCCTTTCCGGTCAAATTTCCATAAAAGGCCGGAGCCTCGATAAATGAGCCGATTTCCTTTAAAATGTCCATGCGGTCTGCCGGATATTTTTTGCCGTCAATGGTAAAGCTTCCCCTCGTGGGAGCCGCAAGCCCCAGAAACATTTTCATCGTCGTGGATTTTCCGGCTCCGTTTGGCCCCAGGAATCCATATACCGTACCTTTGGGAATATGGAGGTTCAGTCTGGACACGGCGACGAAGTCACCGTAGACTTTGGTTAAATTTTTTGTCTGAATGATATTCATATCGTCATGCTCCTTTCCTTTTGGCTTTATTTTAGAGGAAGTACCTTACAAGAACATTCTCGTTGCCTTACATTTACCTTACAAATGGCGGATATCATGGAAAATGTGGGAAATATGTATTATACTGTAACAGTTCAGACAGGTCTGCGCATTTACTGCGCTGACCGTGCGAAAAGGTGAACGAAAAGGTTCTATATTGGGATACAAGCTTGTCGTGGAGGGAAAGTGATATGAAAAGTGTTCCTAAATTGATTCGTCGGTTTGTCGGCATTTTGCTGCTTGGCACGGTTTTCCTTTTTATCATAAACATAGGAATCATCGTGATAATTGGCGGGAGGCAACTGGCAAATGGTTCGCCGTACACGTTGGCGAAGGAGGCGGGAGCCGCCATTAAGAAAATGGGAAACGGATATATTTTGCCGGATGAGGTGGCATTAGAACTGCAAAGGGAGGGTGTCTGGGCGATTTTGATTGACGAGGACATACGCGAGGTGGTTTGGCAGACGGACAATCTTCCAGGAGAAGTTCCGCGTTTTTATACGCTTTCTGATATTTCGGATTTGTCCGTCGGGTATGTCGAGGATTATCCGACTTATGCGGCAAGGGCGGACGGAGGATTGCTGGTACTGGGATTTCCCAAGGACAGCTTTTGGAAACATATGTGGCCAAGCTGGGATTATGATTTGATTGCAAATCTGCCGATGACGGCGTTAAAAGTGATTGGCATTAATCTGATATGTATTTTTTTGATTTACGTCATTGCCAATACGAGGCTATTGAAATCCGTTGAGCCGATTACAAAGGCGATACAAGATTTGCCCACGAAGGAGCATGTGCACATAAAGGAAAAGGGGGTGCTTTCGGAGATTGCGGTAAATATTAACCGTACCTCGGACATTTTGCGGTCGCAGGAGTACCAGCTGCGGAAAAAGGAAACGGCACGGGCGAACTGGATTGCGGGGGTGTCGCATGATATTCGGACTCCGTTGTCCATGGTGATGGGGCATGCGGGACGGCTTTTGGAGGATGAGAGGCTCCCTTCGGAGGAAAGGCTGGCGGTTGGCGTGATTGTAAGGCAGAGCGAGCGGATTCGAAATCTTATCAATGATTTAAATCTTGCGTCAAAACTGGAATACAATATGCAGCCTCTTGCGAAAAAGGCGGAGAACGTGGTGGCCATCGTCCGGCAGGTGGCCGTGGATTTTATGAATACGGACGTGGAAGGGAAATATCCGATTGAGTGGACGACGGAAGAGGATTTGACGGTATGCATTGTGAGCGTGGACAAGGATTTGCTGAAACGGGCGGTAGCAAATCTGGTTCAGAATTGTATGAATCATAATGAGGACGGGTGTGCCATCCGGGTCGGGGTTCGGCGGGAAACGGCGGCGGGTCGGGACTCGGAGAAAATACAAAAGGCAGGGAAGACACGAGATGCCGGGGAAGAAAAGGAGAAGGGATCGGAGCGGGGGGATTGCGTGATTTGCGTGGAGGATGACGGCGTTGGGGCTTCTGTTGAAGAGATAGAGGCGTTGAACCACGCGCCGCATTACATGCTCTGTGATACGAACGCGACCGGGCAGCGGCACGGACTGGGGCTTTTGATTGTGAAGCAAATCGCCGCGGCACATGGTGGTACGGTAGAGGTAGAGCGCGGCAGAGAGGGGGGACTGTTGGTGAAGATTTTGTTGCCGGGGGCAACTGTGGAGGAGGTGTGTCAAACATAATTATTTGTAATTTGGATGTATTGATTTTTTGAATAAAAGTATAATGGATAATAACAAATCAGTGGTTGAATTTAGTAAGCCGAGGTGGTATGATATGGATAAAGATAAAGAAAGGAAAGGAGAAATTGAAATGAATGCATGTGTGTTAAAACCTACGATGCCGTTTGCAACAAGAAATAAGTTAGAACGAACACCAGCCACCGAAGAGAATAGGAAAATGGTTGAATTTATGGATTCTCACGATTTTTCCTTTCATGTTGATAGAATGACCAAAGATTTGAAGTGTACGGTGACGGAGAAATAAAACGAGATGAATATTGAAAAATATACGCCAAAGTATGCAGGGTTGGCGAAAGATTTTGAGTGCGGGAATATAGTTATTGACAATTTTTTGAAAAGTGGTGATGCTCTGGATGAAAACCAGGGCATTACTTATATTTTACTGTCAGATGATAAGAATTTTATTATTGGATACTATAATATTGAGGTAAGTAGAGTAGATCAAATCGAGAATATAGGTGATAATGTATTGTATAAGCCAATGGGCGGTGCGGTAAACATTAATTATTTGGCAATACATAGCGATTATCAGGGAACTAAAATTGCGGAGATAGATGACCGGAAAATCTATCTGGGCGATTATTTGTTGCGGGATTGTGAAAAGCGGATTTTGAGTTTGCGAAAAGAGGTTGGCATTGTATTTATCACTTTATATTCCACAGAGCAGGGATACCATTTGTACCATGAAAGAAATAGTTATGAAGATTTTGAAGAGGATATGAGTACATTTGTGCAAGAAAGCGATCAAAAATGTTACAAGCTATATAAATGCGTGGATGATATCGTTGCGGTATAATATCGATTCGCGGGGCATAAGCCCCGCGTTTTTCTTTATATATAAGAGAGGATATGCAAATTTTCACTTTGCCGTTACTGTTCACCGTAATCGGAAGATAAGGGCTCGTCGTCTGCCGCGGCCTTGTTCTCCCTTACCGTGAATATGGCCACGGTTCGCGGGCGCAGCACGTAGCTTTCGTCAATTCGGATTTCCTTCCCTTCGGGGTAGGTGTAGCGTCCCTCCTCGTCCCCGTAGGTATCTACGCTCAAATACCACGACAACGTGTCGGGAAGCCGCGGAAACGTAATCGTCACGCTTTCCCAAAATGAATTTACCGAGACATAGACCATGTCATCCCGCTTTTTGTTTTTGTCATATCCGGCGAAAGAAACGGAAAATGTCTTGGCGTCTTTCGCAATGTGTGTCTTTTCCGCCATCACGTCATGGGTGCGTATCGGTGCCATGCCGCATTTCGCGTCCGGAAGCCGCTTGCGGATGATGGTATGGTCGTAGCGGTAGGCAATCATGAACTTGAAAAATTCAAATAATTCCTTGTTTTTTTCCAGTAGGCTCCAGTCCAGCCAGGAAATCTCGTTGTCCTGACAATATGCGTTATTGTTGCCTTGTTGGGTATTGGCGAACTCGTCTCCGGCGAAGAACATCGGCGTCCCCCGGCTGCACATCAATACCGCACAGGCGTTTCGAATCATGCGGAAGCGTAAGCTTAGGATTTCAGGATCGTCAGTGTCCCCTTCCACGCCGCAATTCCAGCTTCGATTGTCATTGGAGCCGTCCGTGTTGTGCCAACCGTTGCTTTCGTTGTGCTTTTCATTGTAGGAGTAAAGGTCGTACAAGGTAAACCCGTCATGGCAGGTGATGAAATTGATGCAGGCGTCATATCCGGAATAAATTTCATTGCCGTCCGTGTATGGCCCGCCGTACATGTCGCCGGATCCGGAAATGCTCCAGGCCGCGGAGTAGGCCTCCCAGTTGTCACCCTTGAGAAATCCCCTCAAAGCGTCGCGGTACCTGCCGTTCCATTCCGCCCAGCGTCTGTGCGCCTGAAATTTTCCAACCTGGTACATGCCGCCCGCGTCCCACGCCTCCGCGATAAGTTTTACGTTGTTCAGGATGGGGTCGTGGGCAAGGCTTTCAAGTAGGGGCGCCTTGTTCATGGGCGAACCGTCCGCGTTACGGCCCAGGATGCTGGCGAGATCGAAGCGGAAGCCGTCCACCCGGTAATTTACCGTCCAATACCGCAGGCATTCCAAAATGAGCTGGCGGACGATGGGGTGGTTGCAGTTCAGTGTGTTTCCGCAGCCGCTGAAATTATAATAATCTCCGTTCGGCGTCAGCATGTAATAAATCTTATTGTCAAATCCCTTGAATGAAAATGTTTGTCCATCTGTGTTTCCTTCCGCGGTATGATTGAATACCACGTCCAGGATAATTTCGATTCCGTTTGCATGAAGTTCGCGGATTAGTTTTTTTAGTTCCGTTCCCTCGCGGTTAGGCTCGGAGGCCGCGGTGTAACTGGTGTTCGGGGCGAAAAAGCATACCGAGTTGTATCCCCAATAGTCCAGAAGCCTGCTACCGTCTACCTCGCGCACGTCCATGGCCTCGTCAAATTCAAAAATCGGCATCAGTTCTACCGCCGTGACGCCAAGCTCTTTTAGGTAAGGAATCTTTTCCATGAGGCCGGCAAACGTGCCCTTACGTTCCACGCCGGAGGATTCGTGCCTGGTAAATCCTCTCACGTGGAGTTCATAGATGACCAGGTCGCTCAGTTCCGTCTTTGATTGTGGCATGTCGCCCCAGTCGAACGTGTCCCTTACGACCCTCGCATGATAATTGGTGATCTTTTTTTCACCCCAGACGCTCTGCCCCGTGACGGCCTTGGCATAAGGATCCAGAAGAATGGCGTTGTGGTCGAACAAATGTCCGGCTATCGGGTCGTAGGGACCGTCTACCCGGTACGCGTATTCGAATTCCTCGATGTTGAGTCCGAAGACGATCATCGAGTACACGTCGCCGATTTTGTAAGCCTTAGGGAACGGAATAACGGCGTAAGGCGTTTCTTCCTCCTTGTGAAATAATAGCAGTTCGCACGAGGTACCGTAATGAGTATGCACCGTGAAGTTCACCCCCCGCGAGACGGCGGTCGCGCCGTATACGTCAAACATTCCGGGGCGAACGTGAAAACCGTTGATAATCGCGGTGGGTTCCGTGGTCTCGTTGTAGATTCGCATTTTATTTTATAATTCCTTTCTAGTAATAAACATATTATTGGCACCGGGAGGTGATTTCTCCTGAAATTTCACTCAGTATCTGCGCGACTTCCTCGGGCGCGTTTGCGGAATGCTTTTGATAGGCGAGGTAGCAGCCGTGAATCAAAATGGTCAGGCAGATGTTGGCCCTTAAGTCGTGTTCGACTTCCGGATTGTGGGCAAGGATGATTTTTTTGATTTCGCGTTCCAGCCCTTCGGTCAGGGCGGAACTGCGGGAACCGGAAAAAACGGTGCGGAAAAGGGATGTCTGCGCGGCGGCGGCGCGGAATAATTCCAAAGTGGCCTCCTTGGAGTGCTCCAATAGATGCTCTTGATGCGAGAGGCCGTCCACCAGGCTCTTTATCAGTTCTTGTTCCAATTGTTCCGACAAATCATAAATATCTCTGTAATGAAGATAAAAGGTTTGCTTGCTGATCTGTGCCCGTTCGGCCAGCTCCTTGACCGTGATTTTCTCCAGTGGTTTTTCGGAGCGCAGTTCGATAAAGGCGTCTAAAATATTGTTTCTTGTTTTTTGTACACGTAAATCCATAGATTCCTCCCTTGCTATGGGCACATGGCATCCGCTTGTTGGATGCATATGTGCATGGTTATCGCCATCAAGTTGGACGGCGGTACAATTATCTTGACTGTTTCAAGATAAAGTAAATTATTTTACTGTGGTTGAAAAGTGACTATGGTAAATTTATTTACCAAGTATCATTATAAGACCTAGGGAAGAATTTTTCTACTATAAATTTTACGATTATGAGGAAAGAAGTATGAATTTGTATGAATTTTATATGGGAAAAGAATTTGAGGCGTACAAATACCTGGGGGCGCACCAGGAAGGCGGCGAATTGGTTTTCCGCACGTTTGCGCCGCAGGCGGAGAGAGTTTCGCTGATTGCGCAGTGCAATGACTGGCGGGAAGTGGAGATGTGTCGGATACATGACGGAAGGTTTTATGAGTGCAGGCTGTCAAACGGTTACGAAGGGATGATGTACAAATACCGCATTTATAACAAGGGGACGTACGTCGACCACTGCGACCCGTATGGGTTCGGGATGGAGCTGCGCCCGGGAACCGCGTCTGTCGTAAGAAATCTGGAAAAATATCAGTTTCAGGACGCCGGATGGATGCGCGCGCAGTCGACGCACATGAACCTTCCGCTTAATATTTACGAGGTACATGCGGGTTCGTGGAAACGTAAGAACGCGCCGTCGATGGAGAGCGAGCGGTTAAAGGGAATGGTTTCCGGCGAAGGCGGGGAGACGTACCACGGAGAGTGGTATACCTATACCGAGTTGGCCGGGCTGCTGATACCTTACGTAAAGGAAATGGGCTATAACTATGTGGAGTTCATGCCGCTTATGGAGCATCCGTGTGATGAATCATGGGGATACCAGGGAACCGGTTTTTTCTCTCCGACCTCCCGCTATGGGACGGCAAAGGAGCTGCAGCAGATGGTTGACATGTTCCATGAGGAGAAAATCGGGGTGCTGATTGATTTTGTTCCGGTTCATTTTGCGGTGGACGGATATGCACTGGCCGACTATGACGGATATGCGCTGTACGAATACCCGTCAAATGACGTGGCCTATAATGAGTGGGGAAGTAAGAACTTTTGCCATGGACGCGGCGAGGTGGGTTCCTTTTTGCAGTCGGCGGCAAATTACTGGCTGAGCGAGTACCATTTTGACGGCTTGCGCATGGATGCCATCAGTAACATGATATATTGGCAGGGAGACGTATCACGCGGGGTCAATAAGAGCGCGGTCGATTTTATCAAGAACATGAACCTGGGATTGAAAGGGCGGCATCCGGGCTGCATTTTGGCGGCGGAAGATTCCACGTCGTACTTGAAGGTGACGGCTCCGGTGCGGTACGACGGGCTGGGGTTTGACTATAAGTGGGACATGGGCTGGATGAACGATACGCTGGACTATTTTCGCGGCGACCCGTTGTTTCGCGGCGGCAACTATAACGGCTTGACCTTTTCCATGATGTATTTTTATCAGGAGAATTATATTTTGCCGCTTTCACATGACGAGGTAGTGCACGGAAAGGCGACCATCCTGCAGAAAATGTTTGGCTTGTACGGGCAGAAATTCCCGCAGGCGAGGGCGTTTTATATGTACATGTACGTACATCCCGGCAAGAAATTGAATTTTATGGGAAATGAGATTGCCCAGCTGCGGGAGTGGGACGAGGGGCGGCAGCAGGATTGGGAGATGCTTCGCTACCCGATTCACGACGCGTTTCATCATTATATGAAGGAATTGAACCACTTGTACTTGAGCCGTCCGGAATTATATGCGGAAGAGATGGCGGAGTCGGGGTTCGAGTGGCTTGACTGCCATCAGGAGGAGAAATGCATTTACGTAATCCGCAGGAATGGCGGCGGAAAGAGTTTGATGGCGGTGTTCAATTTTAGCGGAAATGAGGAGGAGTATGAGTTGCAATTGCCGGAAACATGTAGGCTGAACGTGATTCTTCACTCCGACTGGCAACGGTTTGGCGGGACGGTGCCGGAGGGAGGGGAAAAATACACGGTTGACGAAGACGGAGTGTTCCGGGCGGTTCTGCCGGCGTTTTCGGGAATCTTGCTCGAAAAAAGTATTGACATTGGTTCGCCGTATCGGTAAACTAAGCTTATGTCATTTACTGTTTGGAAATCGGTTCAAGTACGACGAAAGCGAGGAGTGCAACGATGGAGAGAATATTGGTTGTTGATGACAGCCCACTGCAAGCGGCCCGGTTAAAAACCATTTTGGAAGAGGAGTATGAGATTGTCATTGCAGAAACGGCGGAGGAAGGTCTTCTTCGTGTGCACAATGAAAATTATTCGTTGATTTTGCTGGACGTGGTCATGCCGGGAATGGATGGATTTACGCTTTTAAAAAAATTACAGGAGGAGGTTGTCACCCGGAGCGTGCCGGTCATTTTGCTCACCAGCCTTTCCGACGTGCGCAATGAGTACCAGGGGCTTGTTTTGGGCGCGGTGGACTATATTACCAAGCCGTTCAACCCGTTGATTGTAAAGGCGAGGGTGAAAACGCATATCAAATTATATAATTACCGTAAGCTGGCAGAACAGCAATCTATGACCGACCAACTGACCGGAGTGGCCAATCGGCGGAAATATGACCAGCACAGCATAATAAAGTGGCATGAGGCCACGCGCCAGCAGATACCGTTTTCCATTTGTTTTTTCGACGTTGACCGCTTTAAGGTATATAACGATACGTTTGGCCATCCGGCCGGGGACGAGGTTCTTGCCTCCGTGGCAAAAACAATATCCTCCCATTTGCAGCGCAGTACGGACTTTTTTGCCCGTTACGGGGGCGAGGAGTTCGTGGCGTTTCTCGTGGGCGACAGTTCGGACAAGGCGTTTCGCCATTTGAAAAAGATTCGGCAGGCGGTGGAGGACTTGCACATTCCCCATGACCCGTCCGTGTCCGAGTGGGTCACGGTCAGCATCGGGGGCGTGACCGTCATCCCGAAGGCGGGGAAGGATTATGAGAGTTACTTGAAGATAGCGGACACCATGCTGTATGACGCGAAAAAGTTCGGGCGGAACAGGGTGGTCTGGGTCGATGAAAATATGAAGCAACAGTTGGAAAAGTAGTATTGAAATATAAGAACGCAACCGCTGGTTGACAAATTTCCAAGCGCGCTTGGTAGTTGTCAACCGGCTTTTTTGTTAGAATCAGGTTACGATTCACGGTCGGGCGAATCGTAAAACCAAAAGGGAGGATACAAAGATGATTTTAGCAGACAAGATTATGCAATTGAGAAAACAGAAAGGTTGGTCACAAGAGGAGCTTGCGGATAAATTGGGAATTTCTCGCCAATCGGTTTCAAAATGGGAATCCGGGATGTCGATTCCCGATTTGGATAAAATATTGAAGCTGGGCGAATTGTTCGAGGTCAGCACGGATTACTTATTAAAGGATGAATTGGAGGAGGCGGAGCCAACGGCAGTCGTTTCCGGGGATGTGCTTGGGGAAGAGGCGGAGCCGATGCGCAGCATTTCCATGAAAGAGGCGGAAACGTACATGGATCTGACCGAAAAGGTATCGAGAAAGATTGCGGTCGGGGTTTTATTGTGCATCTTGTCACCGGTCTGCCTGATTCAATTGGGGGGATTGTCGGAATATAAACAGATTTTGTCTGAGAACGTGGCAGGAGGACTGGGAATGATTATCCTTTTGGGGATGGTGGCAATTGCGGTGGCCATATTTATTTCAAACGGAATGGGACTTTCGAGATACGAATATATGGAAAAAGAAATATTTTCGTTGCAATATGGCGTGAAAGGCATGGTGGAGCGCAGGAAAGAAGCACATGAGGATTGCTTTCGCAGACATGTAACGATAGGCGCGTGTCTCTGCATCATATCGGTTATCCCGCTGTTTGTAGGAACCATGATCGGAGTTGGAGACTATGGACTGATTACTTGCCTGAGCTTGCTTCTGGTCATCGTTGCGGTTGGTGTTTTTATTTTGATTCCTTCCGGCATGGTTCATGAAAGCTATGAAAAACTGCTTCAGATAGGTGAGTATACGGTGGAGAAAAAAGAGCTTGGAAGACGTACTTCGTATTTCCCGCCGATTTACTGGTGCGTCGTGGTGGCCGTCTATCTGGCAATTAGTTTTCACACGAAGGCGTGGGAAGAAACCTGGATTGTTTGGCCGGTGGCCGGCGTGCTGTTCGTGGCACTGTATGGAATCGTGCGGGCACTTGAAAACGCCCGGCGGGAGAGAAGGAGATAAATCAGGTTTATGCACATGCCCTGAGCGGGTTGGGGTAGTGGCTCGTAGGGTCAATAATTGAATTGTGGTAAAACAATAAAAGCAGGCGATTTCAGCTTGCTTTTTTTGTGATATTACGGTAAGGTTTAAATTGAGGAAAGTTGTAAATCGTGCGAATTTCACTTTTGAATGGTTCATGATAGCTGGCTTTGGTTGAGAAACAGGGGAGAGAGAAGGATGAGAATTGCAATCTGTGATGACCATGATGTGACGCGAGAAGCGTTGAAAGTGTCCTGCGGGACATAGAAGCCGCGCGGCGTTTTGTGCAGGTTTTTACGTCGGGAAGAGTAGAACAAGTATGTATGGATGACATTTTATATCTGAAAGCAATAGGAAAAGACGTGGATGTATATACGGTCAAGGGGAAGGATGCGTTGGATTTGGAAAATATGCAGCGATATTTGAAGTCGTTTTCCGTTCAACCCTTGCCATGATCCTTTTTTCGGGAAAAATAGGAGAAATACAATTGAAATTTTGGTTCGCGATTTTTTCCATGGAACGGGAGCAGGCCGGGGATGAAATCGTATTCCAGTGTGAGGGGCACGTCTCAGAAAAAGTGGCAATTAGCGATTATGATTTGTGTACTATTTTCTCGAATTTGTTGTCAAATGCACGGGAGGCGTGCAAAAGGCTTCAAAGAAAAGAAAAACGCATAGAGATTTTGATGAAAGAATATCAGAAACAGATGCTTGTTACTATCAAAAATCCGATAGAGTGGGAAGTGGATATGGAAAAATTAGGAACCTATACGTCCGAGGAAGATGGCGAGGTGCATGGTTATGGAATTATTGTGGGAATGGCTGTGGAAATTGTTAAATGGTGGAAAATAAGTGATGAATGTGAAAGCATTCTGGTGATATGTCAAGAACTTTTTGAAAAAGATTTTGATATGTTTTTTAGAAAAAAGGTAACCTTAATAGACCTTCGGTATGTTTTGCACAAAACCGAATGTCAGTTCGACTCAATATTATGTTCGGTGTCCAGCTTTTCGCCGGTGTACAGTTGGTTTTTGACCAGCAATCCAAAAACGAGTCGTACAAATTTACGAGATGTAGAAAATATACTCACGACAGATTTTATCTGCCGTGAGTATTGCGCCAGCCGCAGCCGGTTCTAAGCGCCAGCGACGCTTGTTTAGAACGGACCGAAGTGGAACGTAGACAAGCGGCATATTTCCTTATGCGGCTGTGCGCATCATTTTATACGACACCCTCGATGAGCGTCTTCCCGTCCATATGAATTACCCGGACTCCGACCTCCTTTTTCTTGTTAAAGTTAAAGCTGAGCATATATCCCGTGTGCAGGCCGTAATCCTCTAGATATTCCACAAGTTGGTGCTCCCCACGCATATTATATTCATTTCCACGCCAAATCTTCGTTTCTATCACAAATTGCTCCCCGCGGTAATCAACTACGATGTCCGTCCGTCCAAGACTTCTGGTGCGCGACTCGACGTAATAATTACCCGTGCCATTGATGATGGGACGCAGATAAAGGAGAAAATACCGCCTTCCTTCTTCTTCTAAAAAGTTCTCTTTACAGTCGCCATACAATTCGTGAAAATGTTGTACGAACTTTTCGAGTATCCTGCACATGTCCAGATGCCCGTTCTTGACAAATTGCCCCTCGTCCCGTAAAGAGGCCTTATAAATGTCGGAATTTTTCATCTCGTCCAAGGATAGGAAATGATTATACAACAACGTGTCAAAAATACGGTTCGCCGGTACCACTTTTCCATTTTCGTTTTTTACGAATCCGAACATGAGCGCAAGGCCAATTTCCGGGTTTGTCGGATTATACGTAATCGGCTTTCCTGAAAATAAGAGTTCCCTAAGTATCCGCTCCAATTCTGGATAATCGAACAATTTTCCAATCAATGATTCAAAAAGCGTATTATTATCCATCAGCAACACACGCACCGCCTCCAGAAACGCGTCCCTCGTCCATGCCTTTCCAGGACAAATCCGTTCATCCATCAGCTTGCATAAACGTGACACCAGGTACGGATAACCAGACGTATAGTCGTAAATGAGGGTTGCCAGTTCTCCCGTATCCATTTCAAGTTCATGATCTGCGGCGTACTTTTTCAACATTTCCTCGATTCCATCTCGAGGCAGGCTCATGTCCACAATAAAATCAGTGGCAATGTTCCACGGACTGTTCATCTTATGCTCTTCATCTGGACGAATCTTTCGTTTCAAATTTTTAATATCATATACTCCGGCAAGGATGACCGACTGAAACGTGGGTGTTCCTTTTGCCTCTCGTTTCAGATAATGACTGCGCAACTGCGCCAGAAAATCAAGAAACACCTGGTTGTTCGACGCACTATCCACCTCGTCAATCATTAAAACGACCGGCTTGTCACTGCGTTCGCAAAAAGTGAGCAGGCATTTAAACAGTGTTCGAAGATTGAATTTCTCTCCACTCTGATTTGCCACTCCCTGCATCCACTCCATGACTTCGGCCATGTCCGCTATTTCTTGTCCGCTACGCGCCCTTAATTCTTCCAGAAAAATTTGTAAAAATTCAAATGAAAATATGTTTTCATCTTGAAATGATTCATTCCCAATATCTTGAAAGTCAAGGCTTATCACAAGACACGTCTCATCCAATGTCCTTCCTAATGCCGCCAAAGTGGTCGTTTTTCCGTACTGTCTTGCACGATTTATCGTAAAATACGCTCCCGCGTCAACCATTTTCCGAATCTGGTCAATTCGTTTCGCCATGTCTACCATATAATGCTTTTCCGGTACGCATAGCCCCGTCACGTTAAATTGCTTCGCCATCTTGTCACCCCCTCTGCATTAATTATGTTTTCAAGATTCCTTTCACAAATCGTTACAATTCACGGCCTAACCGGCTGCGAATTGTAACGGCATCCAGCCATTTAAAATTGCCTGCGGCAATGGGCTGGATGTCTATGGTGCCATCATTTTATCGGACGGAGGCCGTGCGGCGGAGCGCACAGCCCCGTGAATAGTAATCATAAATCGTTCACTTTGAGGGACAACCCTTCAAATATATTACACGGTATCTCATCACAAAACGAATATTGGTCGGATTTTCCCTCCCCGTCAAAGTAATAGACTTGTACGTTTTTCATTATAGGGTTCACAATCCAATATTCGCGAACCCCGCCATTTTGATATAGCCAAAGCTTTTTTAGATAATCACGACTCTGGGTGGCAGGCGAAGTAACTTCGATAACCCAATCCGGAGCACCCTCACAAGCATTGTCTGTAATCTTTCTTTTATCGCAAATCACACTGATATCCGGCTCAATCCATGTTTTGTCATCAGCGTGAAGCCTGACTGCAAGCGGCGCGGGATACACCTTGCAATCACCATTGTTATTTTTGATATATTGGCGAATCGTCGCCGACAATCCCATAACCAACTCTTGATGATAAGGGCTTGGCGGGGTCATCATGTACATTTGCCCTTCAATCAATTCCGCCCGTTGGCCTTCCGGCAGGGCATAAATATCGTCAATTGTATAAATTCTTGTTTGCACTTGTGCGAACGACATGAGATACACTTCCTTTCTTCCGAAAAATATAATTCGAACGAAACTTCCACTCACTTATTTTGAATAAAATCATAATTTTATCATACCATTTTTCAAACAAAAAATCCAGAATCGCAAACAATCTTATTTAAACAACGTGTTGTTCTCCTATATCCATTTCACGTTCGTCATGACCGTTTTCGATACTCGTTGGGAGTCACCCCATACTGTCGCTTGAAAATGTCATAAAAATGACTGCGGTTTTGAAATCCCAACTCACCCATGATTTTGGAAATGCTAAGAGGCGTCTGGGATAGCAGTCGGGCGGCCTCCTTTAAGGTAAACGTCCTGCCATATTCCAAAAGGGACATCCCAACGCGTCTTGTACGCGCAAAAACAAGTACTCCTCCTGGTCACTTGGCAGGATGTGTTTCGTGTGAGAAAAATAGGCCGGATTCAACAAATAGGAGAGAACGCGCACGACCAGGCCCTGCACCATCAGCCAAAAGCCGGGGACACGCTCGTTGGATCCCACAATCAATCTCCCAAATAGTTTTTCGAATATTGGAACGACTACGTTGGGGGGAGAACCGGAAAAAAATCCAGGCGCAATCAAGGTCATCGTGGTTTCCCCCGCTGAAAGTCATAGTCCTCATGCACGAGCATGTAGGAACCGTTCAACTGGTATTGTTCCGCATAAGTGTCGTCCCGCTGCGTAACCCGCGGACGTGTAAGACGGTCAAGGTACGAAAAATATTAGAAATGTCAATCTGGATATGCAATAGGGTGCGAGAGGACGGCGGCTAATTGCCGCCCCCTACTCGACTCATTTTCAAAGTGCGGAGCCGATTAGCACTTTTTTCCCTTCAAAGGCGAACCCGTATTTCCTAATCCTCTCCGGGCTTATGCCGGCATCCACCAGGTTTGCCGCGTAATTCTTCTCTTCAATCTGCTGCACTGCCTCTTTAACGGCCGCTTCAAGCGTCTGGTTCTTCGCCTTCCGGCAGACCTTGAACTCGATGATGATGGCATCGTCCTCCTTGTTCCGCGGTTCCAGCATCACGTCATACCGCCCGTAACCGCTCTCCCGGTTTGAAGTGATTTTGTAACGTTTTGACAAATCGACCATCAGTCCCAGAACGAAGCCGTGATAAAAGCGTTCCGGTTCTGATTCCTCCGTCGAACCGTTTCCGGTGTCGAAGAAACTAAATGTCGTGGAAGTAATTCGGTTTATATAGTCGCCCATGGCTTCCGTGTCGCCCGAAAGCAACGCCCTGATAAACGCGTTATATGCCGACGCGGGCGTTTGAAACCAGCCGTTTATCATTTTTTTGAACATAAGGACGACTTCCTTGTTGGTGAGTTTTAGTTCGTAGTTTTCCTCCCCGTCCTCATTGATTTCGTAGTTTTCCACGCGCAAATATC
>CATLEQ010000048.1 GCA_949915905.1 uncultured Lachnospiraceae bacterium
TTGCAGTCGGCACCCTTGGAATTATTGATGTATGTCAATTCCCCGTCATGGATGGATTGCATGGAGGTGAAGAAATTGATGTCCAGGTCGGCGAACGCGGCGTACTTCTCCTTGTCCTTCGCATGGTAAAATGCAAAGCGGCGGGACACAAGGCCGCCAGAACCGACACACGCCTCTCCCAGCTTGAAAAATCCCGTCGGATTTTCTGCCGCCGCCCGTTCAAAATCAATTCCGGCCATGCCGAACACCAATCCGTTCGGCCCGCCGCACACCTCGTGATAACGCTGCCATATCTCGGTCTGTTCCACCCCTGCCATGCGGGCAATGTCACCGTCCCCCGAAGCGTCAACGTACTGCTTGGCCGCCACGGCCGAGCGTCCGTCTTTATTTTCAATGAAAACCGCCTTTATCCGATGATTGCGAACGGCAGAGCCCTCGTCCACACCGTCCTCCATGCACACGTCACAAAACATCGTGGATAGAAACACCCGCACCCCGGCCTCCATCAGCATCTTGGAAATGACCGCCTTGTAAATCTCGTGATCCGCCACGATGCGGTACGGGCTGAAATTGGCATCCCCGGGTGCCGGGATAAACCCAGTCGCCCCGCCCGCCTCTTGCAAACGCTCCATCAATTCGTAAGCAATACCACCCACGATCCGTTTTGCCTTTTCCGGTTCTTTCGTCGCCGAATAGAAGCTGCTAATGCCGATGCCGCCGTTCGTCAATGTCCCGCCGGGCACGGGGGTGCGCTCCACCAGCACCACGCCCGCTCCCGCCCGGGCGGCCGCGATGGCCGCGACACAACCGGCCGTACCGGCTCCCGCCACGAACACGTCCGTCTCGATGACCGGCGTCTTGCGCTCCGGCTCCGTCAAATATTTCACTTCCATGGTTTCTCCTTTCTCGGTGCGAGCCGCTCCCGCCCCGTCCCATCCTCACATGCGCCGCCCCGCCGCGGCACACGGATTGCCACGCGCCAACACGACAAATCCTAATTGACAGTCCGCCTTGTCCGCGCGGTCACAGAATGACATTCTTCTGATTCCCGTCCATCCACGATGCCAGGTTGTCAAACACGATTTCGGCCCGCAGACTCATCGATTCCTCGCTGGCAAACGCGATGTGCGGAGTCAACAGCGTGTTCTTCGCGTGCAGCAGCGGCTCGTCTGCGGATAGCGGCGGTTCCACGTCGAACACGTCAATCCCCGCCCCGGCAATCACGTCGTTGTTCAGCGCGTCCGCCAAATCCTTTGCGTTGACGACCGGACCGCGTGCCACGTTGATGAGAATCGCGTTCTTTTTCATCATCGCCAACTTTTTCGCGTCTATCATGCCGCGCGTGGAATCATTGAGCGGACAATGCAACACGACGATGTCGGACTCGGCCAGCAGTTCTTCTAAGGAAACCTGGCGCACGTACTCCGGCACGCCCGCGTGGTTCGTGCGGCTGTTCGCCAAGACATTGGCCCCGAAGGCATGAAACAGTTCTGCCGAACGCGTGCCAATCTTCCCCAAGCCGATGATGCCGACGTTCCTTCCTTTAATCTCGCATCCGACCAGTCCGTCCTTCGTCTTCCCCTGTCGTGCGCGCTCCTCCACCTTGGAAACATTTCGCAGGAGGGAAATTGCCATGCCGATGACCAACTCCGCCACTGCCTCGTTTGAGTAGCCCGACGCGTTGCTAACCGCCACGCCCTTCTCCTTGCATGCGTCCAGCCCCACATGATCCACGCCCGTGAAGGCCACGTCAATATATTTCAGCTTGTCACAAGCACGAATGACCTCGCCCGGCATCGGCATGTTGGCGATAATCATGGCATCCGCGTCCTTTGCCTGGCCAATCAGCGTCGGCACGTCGAGCGTCCTCGGATATGAGGCGAACTCGACCCCTTTTTCCTCCAACGGCTTCTTGCGGGCATCCAGTTCCTCTCCTGAAATGCCCAATGACTCCATAATGACTACTTTCATTTTCCTTCTCCTTGTTTCTTAATTTTAATATTTGAAATTACGTTTTATATCTTGCAACCATATTATAAGACAGACAAACGTGACTTGTCAATAAAAATTTCCATTTATCCAAATTCTCAACTCATCATTCGTGAACACGCGAACTGGTACTCTCCCCGTGAAAGACAATCCCTCCATCTTTCGGCTTGCACAACACGACATGCAATATGAAAATGTCGTTCACCGTCTCGATATCCAGCGTCCCATGGTATTGCTCGGCCACGTAACGCATGCTCATGATACCGTAGCCATGCCTGCCGGTATCCGGCTTCGTCGTCCGGGGCGTTCCCTCCACGACATGGAGCTGCCCGGAAAAATAATTAACGACCTCGATGGTGATTTCTTCCCCCCTGGCAGAAATAGAAAGGTCAATCAACCGTTTTTCTCCGTCTTCCAGCCGCTTGGCGGCCTCAATCGCGTTGTCCAGCGCGTTTCCAAGCAAAGAATACAAGTGGGAAGGCGTAAGGAAGGAAAGAAGCGTCCCGTCCCCGGCGTGCCCGAGACGAATGTGGTGCCGCTCGCAGAGCAATTGTTTTTCGTACAATACGACGTCCAAAATCGGATTTCCGGTCTTGATGTTGGAATCATAGATTTCAATGGCCTGCTTCAAGTCCGACAGTTCCTGCTCGTCCAGCCGCCCCTCCAGCGAGGAAAGCCTGCGCTTCAAGTCATGGCACTTCATGTTGATCGTCTCGACGCTTTCCCTGGTCATTTCATACTGGTGCTTTTCCTGAAACAAAAGCTGCTCCGTGACGAGAAGATCCTGGGACAGCTTATTTTGCCGCAACACCTCGGTGGCCAGAAGAATGACGAAAACGGTACAAGTCAAAAAGAAAATTTTATTGAGGATGGTCAGTTCGGGCGCGTTTTCCATATCCTCATAAATACGGCTAATGTTTCCGAACACGTTGTTCAACAATACGAGGCTGATGGAAATGGACACGACCGCGATGGAAGAACGGCGGTTCTGCTGCAACTTGTAGCGTTTGGCAAAAAGTACCGCGAACAATACGAAGAAGCCCACATGGTACAACGCGAACAATACGAGGTTTGAATCCCGGCTTGCCAGAGGCACGAGTGAAAACGAGGCCTTGTCGTCAATGCCCAAAAGGTTCTGGAGCAGGGCATAGCTGTCACTCGTGAAATTGTTGACGGAAAGCGTCATGCACCAGCAGAGAAGCAGTTCCGAAAGCCGCTCCTTGTAGCAAGCCAATATGACGAAAAAAACATAAAAATTCGTAATGGAATGGGTACCGATGCGCAACAAATGCACGGCGACAATGGAAGCGCCTGCCGACGGCGCGCAAAATGACAAGAGCCACGCCAGCAAAAGGCCGCCAAAAAGCATGCCAGAAGAACGCAGGGCAAAATGCCCGCGCCGATGGTAATTCTTCGATAACAACAAAATGCAAAAATTCCATTTCAACATGGAAAGCGAGAAGGAAACCAGGTTGATGATTACGGAATCGGGAATCTGGTAAGCTTTCGCAATGGATTCTAACATGGCTCGACATTCTCTCCTTCTTGTGGCAGTTTGCCCCAAATCATTTTCAGGGCATCATGAAAGGTTTTCCTTTTACTGCGGGAAACACGCAAGGTATGGCTTTGTCCGGCATGGGAAACCTCGACCTCGTCACCGGAAACACTTTTTACATGACGCAGGTTTACCAGGTAGCAATGGTTGCACTTACAAAAAAGTGCGCCATCCAGTTTCTTTTCTACCGCGCTCAGCGTCGTGTGCTGGACATAATCCCCGCGAACGGAGTGGAAAATGGTCTTGTGCCCGGACACCTCGCAGTATAGGATTTCCTCGGGATTTAATTTGACGCTGCCCTGCCGGGTGTTGAGAACAAGGCCGTTCAAGTCCCGTTCGCCCAGCCGGCGGTACGCGCGCACGAACTTGAGCGCGAAATCGGCATAAGAGACAGGCTTTACCAAATAGGCGAACGCATCCACGTCGTACCCTTGCACGGCGTACCGGGCAAGGCTCGTGATAAAAATGAGCAACACGTCCCCGTCCAGCTTGCGCAGGGCGTGGGCGGCGTCCATGCCATTTAAGTAAGGCATGGCGATGTCCATGAAAACCACGTCATATTTGGCAGAATAATTTTCCAGGAAGGCGACGGCGTTGTGAAAAACGGTCGTGTAAAACGCCGCCTGGTTTTCATCCGCGAAACGTTGTAAATATGCTTGCAGCGTCCGCGCGTGGACATCGGTATCCTCGACAATGGCAATCTCAATCATCACGTTTCCCCCTCTCCCGATATGGGACGGCTCCTGCAAATCCGTACAAGCCGAGCCATACAATGCTGGTTCATTTGAACCGACCCGTTTCTTCTTAAATCTATTATAAACGCTCACGCCGCAAAAAACAACATCAAAAACCGAAAACAAATTTCAATTATTGAAACCACAGTTACTTTTCACAAGGGACGCCCGAACAGATGCAAAATCGCGACAAGTTACGTCGTTTCACACTACCAGTTATTCCGTTTGACTTGAAGGAGATTTCCCCATCCGCTATAGTCATAACCAACATTAGCGTCTGTATACAGATGGCAACACGCTATAAAAGAACCATAATAAAAAGGGAAAAGGAGAGCCAAAAGATGAATTATTTTGAAAAACTGAAGGCGGGAATCAAGGCAGGCTTAAACAGCAGCAAGCGGGACAACGTGCAATATCGCACGGCCTCATTGCTGGAAATGATATGTAGTATGGCACACAACGGTGTCGGCATGTGCTTTTACATGTTGGCAATGCGGGCCAGCTACATCGGAACCGAGGGCTACGCGATACCAGTCACCGTCGTGGGATTGATTCTTACCGCGACCAAGGCGTTTGACGGTTTGACGGACGCGATTGCCGCCGCCATCTTTGAGCGTTTTCCGGCAGGCAAGCACGGAAAAATCCGATTTTTGTTCACAATCGGCTGGTGCATCGAGGCATTGGCGGTGCTTTTGCTATATGCCTGGGCGGCCGGAAAATTCAGCGGGGTAGCGGGCTTGATTTTATTCATAGTGACACATGTGACCTACACACTTGGCTATACATTGGCGGTCATCAGTGCCGGAACCTCGGCAACCGTACTTACAAACGACCCGATCCAACGTCCGATGATGGCGTTCGTGGACATGGCGTTTTCTTATGCCACGCCAATGTTCGTGAACATGTTCTTAAGTTTTGCGATACTGCCGAAATACAACAATCAATGGAACTTGCCAATGTTGAGAGAAGCCGCTTACATACAAGTCGGAATCTCATTCGCACTCATGCTGGTTACTTGTTTCGGCATCAGGAAGGTAGACGTCAAGGAAACCTTTGAGACGCTAGGCAACGACAAAGAAGAAAAGGTAAAGTTCCGCGACATGTGGAACGTATTGTGCCACAACCGTGCGGCACAGATGTATATCGTGACTTGTGCATCCGATAAATTTGCCGCCTCCGTCGCATCAGAGGCGGTCGTGACGACAATGGTTGCCGGTATTCTGATTGGCAGCTACAAGGCAACCTCGCTGATTGGCAGCGCGACCAGCGTCATCGGCTTGATTTGTGCATTTTCCGGCGGCATCTTCATTGCCAAGGTCGGCGTGAAAAAGGCGACGACGATATGGTCATGGGCTTGTATCGCCCTCTCCGTTGCCTCCATCATCTTCTACGTAATACTCGGCAAGGACGGCATGAGCCAGATTTCTGTGGCCGCCGTTCCGACCATTATCTACCTGATACTGCAAATGGGAATCACGGCGACGAAGATGATTCTTTCCACCGCCAGCTCGGCCATGCGCGGCGACATCGTGGACTACGAACTGGAGCGTTCGGGAAAATACATGCCGGCCGTGGTATACGGCGTGTATTCCTTCATCTCGAAACTGGTCAGTTCCTTGTCCTCGACCATCTCGGCGTTGTGCGTGGCGTTGCTCGGCTATACGACGACCATGCCGCAGATGGGTGACGAGCCAACTGTGGGAATCTTCTGGATGGCGATTTTCTTGTCAACGGTGATACCAATCCTCGGATGGGCCTGCAATATCGTCGCCATGAAGTTCTACGAACTGGACAAGGAGCGCATGGTCGAGGTACAAAGAAACATCGCCCGGAAAAAGGCGGAGGCCATGGCAAAGGAAGGATAATTCAAACCTTCCCCGCTCCATCATAACGTCACACGAACCATCTTTCAACCTCATTTTACGAGTAGGGGAGATTTTTCCCCTACTCGTCGCGCCTGGACAGGCTGCATAAGCAGCATGTACCCGTGTTCTTTCCAGCCTTGGTCCATGCCCTCAATCCAACTGCAGCGCCGCCTCCAAATCGGCCTTGTGAAACGTCACGCTGCCCGTCTTGGACATGCCGAACGGCAGGTTTGCCGTAATGTCCGTGTATTTCAAGACAAGCGTGTCGCCATTGTCCTCGCTCTCTAGCAGGCCATAGATGGCTTTGTCCCGCTCGGTCTGCGTCACCTTGAATCCTTCTTCCTTAGAATACGTGTACTGCGCGGATGCCTGCACCTTGATGATGTTTAGCTGAATCGTGCCGTCATTCCAGAGGATGACCCCCGGCGTCATGGAAAATCCAAGCTTGTTGCCACTCTGTGCGCCTCCTTCTCCTTCGGGCGCTCCCATTTCTCCTTCAGGCGCTCCGCCCGGTGCTTCTCCTCCGGACGCTTCTCCTCCGGGCACTCCTCCCGGTGCTCCCGCGCCTTCCCCGTCTCCGGAGCCAATGTCATCCGTTATCAGTATTACCCCGACCGCGTCAAGATCGCTTAGCACCTGGTGACGAACCACCTCGAACACCGCGTCCTCAATCCCGAGTTCGTCATTGCCATACGTGAATTTATACGTATAGTCCCCGTTGTCCATCTCCAGTATTTCATCGTTTACGATAATCGTCACCGCGCTGTTTTCTTCCCGGATGGAAAACGAACCTTCCGCCAGTTTCTCACTGCTGCCCGCCTCGCTGATCCAGCACGTCCAGTTATCGGCTATCTTGAATTCGTATTTTCCGTCCTCGCTCTTTATCGTGCAGGCCGCGTCGCCTCCGCCGCCGTCCCCATCACCGCCGCAGGCCGTCATCGCGACCACGCAAGCCAAGGCCAGAAATACCGCCATACACTTCCTTATTCTTTTTTTCATAATCTTCCCTCCTCGCGTCTCTTCCCTTTAAAAAATGCCGGCTTTACCAATAATACGACATTTCCTATGATTGCCAGTGCCAGCAAGGCCTCCAGCACCACGACGAACCAAATCCAGCTCGTAGACCATACCCGCACGGAGGTCAAGGCCGCCGAATTACAATACCGATACACGACTTCCTTGGTGCTCTCCCGCAGCATGTGCTGCCCATAATTGCTCGTCGTCGTGCTTTCATCCACGGTCGCGTCCGCCCAGCCAATCATCTGCGCGTCCCAGCTGGAATCCAATATCAAATTCAAGCCGGCGCGGATTCCCAGGTTGCAGTCCCAGTCGGTCGTGCCGATTCCGTCGGAGACGAACGCTCCCCGAAATCCCCATTCTCCCCGCGGAACCGTGGTAAGCAACGCGTAATTGCAAGTGTTCAGGCTCGTTCCCAGACGGTTGAAGCTGACCATCATGCCATGCGCGTCGGCCTCCTTGGTGCCAATCTCGAACGCCCGCAAATACATTTCCCGCAGGCCCTGCTCGTTGAGCCACACCATGGACGACGCGTTGCCCGCGCAGCCGTAGGCCGCGTAATGCTTCAGGTACACGTAGCAGCCCTCGCCCTGCGCGCCGCGCGTGTATGCCGCCGCGATTTTCCCGGTCAACAGTCCGTCCTCCGACATGTACTCCCCGTTCCTTCCGTTAAACGGCGTGCGATGCAGGTTAATCGAAGGCCCATAAATGCCCACGATGCCGGCCAGCAAGAACTCGTCCCCGAGCGCCGCCCCCATTTTTTCCATATAGTCCACGTTCCACGTGCAGGCCATCAGGGTTCCGCTCATAAACGCCGTCCCATACTGCCCGCTGGTTATCGCGTTTATGCCCTGCGGGCCGTCCGCGTCCACGGTCTTCTCCATGCCTATGGACTTCGCCGACGCCACGCGGTATGCCGCGTCACCATATATCACGCGCATTTCCTCGATGCTCATCTGGTCGAGCAGTTTGTCCCAGCGCGGATCGTCATAATCCGTCACCCCGGCCATGTCGGCCACCGTCATCCCGTTGTCGGCCGACGTGGCAATCCACTCCTCGTCCTTCGACAAATGCTCCTCGTCCTTCGACGCGCCGTCCACGTAACTGCCATGCGTCTCACCACGGATGGCATCAATCATTTCCTGCGTCGCATACACTTCCTGCTGACTATCGGGCACGGTCGGCATCGTGCCTTCCCAATCGGCGCGCGACACGTAAGTAATGCTGCCATCCCCCGCCGACACCTCGTCAAACTGGTTGACGGCCTCCACCTCGTCCGTGGAACGTTTGCCGTCGGCCCCGCCCTTGTAGACGATCGTCTTGTCCACTGAAAACTCATGGGTCAGCCCGTTTTCCACCGTGTGCGCGTCGCTTCGCAGGGACAATACATAATCCCCTTCCTCCAGCACGTAACATCCCTCGCCCTGGTAATCATAGGAAGCCATCTCGTCATACTGCATGGAAATGGTCACCGTGTCACTCTCGCCCGGCTTCAACAGCTTCGTCTTGGCAAAGCCGCCGAGGACGACTGCCGATTTTTCGATTCCGCCCGGCGTGTACGGCGGGGTATAGTATAGCTGCACGACGTCCTTGCCCTCCACGTCACCAGTATTCGTCACCGTCACCGACACGTCCACCGTACCGCCCTGTTCGCCGACCGTCCACTTTGCGTCGCTCCACTCAAACTCCGTGTAGGAAAGGCCATAGCCAAACGGATACTGTACCGCCTCGCGGTAAGCCGCCTCTTCCTCGTCCGTGTACTCGTTGTCGTCGCCAATGTAACGCGTCTCGTAAAAACGATATCCAACGTAAATCCCTTCATAATAATGATAATAATTGCCCAGGTTCACGTCCGCGGAGGAAATCCTGGCGTTCGTCCATTTCGTCATGTCCAAAATGTCGTCCGCATTGGCATACGTGTTCGTCCCGTAAGTGTAATACGCCGGACTGTCCGTAATGTCATAGGCGTACGTGTCCGAAAGATGCCCGCTCGGCGTCACCTTGCCCGCCATGATGTTTCCCAGGCCAATCAGCCCATACGTGCCCGGCGTGGCGATAAACAACGCCGCGTCCACGTCGTATTCTTCCAAAAATCCCAGTTCCATCGCCGTCGCGTTGTTCAGGACGACGATGACCGTGGAGAAATCCTTCTTCAGGTTTTCCAAGACGTCACGCTCGGTGTCCGTCAGTTCCAGGTAATGCCTCCCTTCCTTGCCCTCGCCGTCGCGGTCGGTCGGCGCGTCCCCCTTTTCCCCGGCCGTCCTGCCAATGACGTAGACCGCCGTGTCGGAAAATTCCTTCGCCCCGTCAACGAGCCCCGCGCCCTGCAGTTTGGAATAAGGAATCTCGTTAATCCGATAATCTGTGTTCATGTTTAGGATGCTGCCATTGTCCTCGTCGCCGGAATGTGCCACGTTATAGTCGAACAACTCCTCGTTCACCTCGATTCCAGCCTCCGCCAGCCCCTCCTTGTAGGTCGTGTACGCCTTCGTACTGCTTCCTGTCGTCACGGAGCCGTTCGCGCCAAAAATCGGACTCGCACTGTAGTATCCGAACATGTTTACCTTCGTGCCCGCCGCCAGCGGCAATGCATTTCCCTCGTTGCGCAGAAGGACGGCTCCTTCCTCCACGCCCTCAATGGAAACTTCCTTGCTGTAGGCCAGCGCGTCATCCATCGTGTAGTCCTCCTCAAGCGCGCTGTTTCCCGTCTCGGACATGCCCGACCACCACTGCGTGATAAAGTCGCTGCCTCCGTAGCTCAAAACCGGAACGGCCACCAGCACCACGGCCAACACCAGCGAGGCTGCCGCACCGATTACGCCGTTTCGCTTCACCCGCCCCACCTGCAGCGGTACTTCCTGCGCCTCTCTTCCCGCGCTTACCGCCAGATAGGCTAACAGCAAAAGCGCGGGCACGAATTTCAGCCGATCGCAGACAAAGACAAGGGAAACATCCCGCTTCGCCGCCACGGACAAGTTCAAGACGTCCACCACGGCTACGGCAAGCTGCGCCACGGCCGTCCCCGCCAGCATGAAGAGGCGAATTGTCGTCTTCCCGTCCGACGCGTAGGCGTAAAATAAAAGTACCGCCGAGAACAGCATCAGGAGGATGAATATGACGTCCTCAATCAACGTTGCCGAATTTTCATACTCCCTGATTAAAATCACGATTTCCAAAACCATGGAAACCACCGCCGAGAGGCACAGCCAACCACTCGCCTTCGTCAAGGCCTCCTGGGTTCCCGCCCCCTTTGAGAGCTTCATTCCCAGCACAAGCAGCGCGATTGCCAGCAAAGCCCCGCTGACAATGCATAGCACGAACTTGGCCACGAACTCCGCCGCGCTGAATTTCGCGTAGTCGGGCGTCATGCAGAGCAGCCCGGTCACGATTATGACCACCGCCGCCAAAACATACGATGCCACGCCCACGCCTTTTCGTGAAACATTTTCTTTCATACCGTTTTTCCTCCATTCATTTGTGATGGAACCATCATAAACCATCCATGCCTTTTTTCCCATCCCCCCTACACGTCCCGCGCGTTCCCCGCCCAACATGTAAATGTTTTGTGAACAAATCACGAATTTTGTGAACGAACCGTAAAAAAATGCAGTTCGTGCAGCACGAACCGCTCTTGAAAGAACGTTTGTCAACCGTTATAATTGAATTAACTGGAGGTGGCCGGGATGCTTGAGTATTTCCAAATATTTTATGTGCAACAAACAAAAGGACCGTGGTGTTTAATCAGCGACCTTTTTTATGTCCTGCTCTTAAACCTGCTGTTCCTGCCAAAGCCATTTCAAATGAAGGACGTCAAGAAAACCATCGTGCGCTTTTTCTTTTCCTATGCCTTGCTGCTTTTGACGGCTTCCGCCTATTACACGATAATTTTGGACGACAAATACTTGTTCATGGCAACATATTCCTTGTTCACGCTTGAAATGATGTTCCTGATGAAGGAACGGAAAACGACCTCGAGGCTGGTCATGGGAAGCGTCTACTACGTGGTGCAGCTGTTTTCCCTCGGCATCACGCAAGGACTGGACGTTTTACGCCTGTCGGACGACCTCTATCCGCCGGTGACCATGGCCTTCCGTATTTTGATGGTATTATGCGCGGTGTTGTTCATGAGGCGGTTCTCGGTAGAGGAAGTGGAACAAATATCCTTGCACACGATATTGTTAATCGAATTGTCATGCGTGATGACCTTTTTGATTTTCTTTTACTATACCAAAATCCGCATGCCTGGACATTCAGAGACGGACAACCTGATGATGCTCGTTTACCTGGCCTTTTTCGTCATCGTCCTGACCGCTTACTACATGTTCCGCGGCATCGCGCAAAACATTGAGGAAATCGCCACGTTACGCAACCAAAACCTCTTGATGGAACTGGAGACGGGACGCGTGGAAGTGGCCGAGGAGGCGATGGAAGAGATGCGAAAAACCCGCCACGACATCAAAAATCACCTGCGTTTTGTGAACACGCTGCTCGGCGAGGCACGCTACGAGGACGCGAGGCGTTATCTGGGCGACGTGACGGATTCCGTGGAGCACATGCTTTCTTATATTGATTGCGGCAATAAAAATATAAACGCCATCCTCAACTATGAAAAAGGCCGGGCGGAGAAAATCGGCATCCGCCTCTGCACGGACGTCGTGGTGCCGAAACAATTACCGTTCACGGAGATGGATATGTGCAGCCTTCTGTGCAACTTGTTGGAAAACGCCATCGAGGCATGCCAATCGGAACGGATGGTGGACGCGGCGGTGGACGTCAACCTGCGGGTCAATGGGGATTACTTTTTGGCTCGGGTGGTGAACCCGATGCCGAAAGGCCGTCCCAAACAAGTGCGGCCCAACCTGGAGACGACCAAGGCAAACAAGGAAAATCATGGGTACGGCGTGAAAATCGTGCGCAGCATCGCGGAAAAATACAGCGGATACGCCATGTTCAAGGTGGAAGGACAACTTTTTGTGGCGGACGTGATGCTGGACATGAAGGCGCGGTGATACGGCACGGGAAAAACGACTTTGAAGCGCGGCGCCCCGCCGCGAAATGATGCGACGCGGAGAACACCGACTTTGGAGTGCGGCGCCCCGCCGCGAAATGATGCGACGCGAACGGCCGCGCGCCAAGGACGAGGGAGGAATTTTGAAAAATGAGAATCGCGATTTGTGACGACAACCTGACGGCGGGCTCCATCGTGATGGGGGCGGTAAAGAACTTCATGGCCACCAAGGGAATCCACTTGTTCGTGGACACCGTCACCTCCATCCCGGACTTGGAGGAAAAAATGCAAAGCTACGCCTATGACATTTTGCTCTTGGACATCCAGATGCCGGGGACGGACGGCATTTCCTTTGCCCTGAAGCTGCGGGAACAAGATTACGAGGGGGACGTCATCTTCGTCTCCAGCCGCGAGGACAAGGTGTTCGAGGCCTTGCGCGCGCACCCCTTCGGGTTCATCCGCAAAAGCCATTTCGTGGAGGACGTGGAAGAAATCCTGGAATTGTACCTGACTAAAAAACAGCGTCCCCGCCTTCTCAACGTCAAGACGCGTACCGGGCTCTGCACGGTGCGGATCGAGGAAATCGTTTACCTTGAGGGGGCGAGGCATTACCAGATGCTCTGGCGAAAGGACAAGGACGAGCCGCTCGAAGTGACGGGCGGCATGGATTATTTCGAAAACGAATTGGAGAAGGACGGCTTCCTGCGGGTGCACAAGGGATACCTGGTCAACTTCCGCCACGTCCAGCGGATTGAGAAAAAAGAAGTGTTGCTGGCAACCGGCGTGAGCCTGCCGATGAGCCGCCAGAAAGAAAAGGAAATCAAGGAACAATATATGAAAATGTGCCAGGAAATGCGGTTTTAGACCTTCCCTCGTGCCTTGCCAATCACGTCCTTTTCCCGCCCGGCATCAGCACCTGCAGGGAAAACCAGCCGTCCCTGCTCGATTTCATCGAGGTAGGCCTCCCGCTTGTCCAGGTCGCTCTCCTTGCGGAGCACCGCGATCTGGTGCTTCAAATCATGGTACTTGTGATTGATCAGTTCCATATTTTCCCGCGACATCCGATATTGCGCGTACTGAGTGTGCAAAAGCAAATACAACACGCAGGACATCCATTTGGCCAGCCCCGCATACACCATGGGAATATCCGGCAACGTACCAACAACGCTCATTTAACGACCTCCTTACGCCCGGGGATAACCACCCATGTCATAAAAACCATATTAGCGTCAATATACCGACGCTACTATTTGCCCTTATACTTATAATTTTCCAAACTTATTTTAGCCTGAACCTCATCAGGAAGAGATATGCGATTTAAATCCAGCCCTTTGGCAACATGTTTTACAAAACAATACGTTTCTGCCCCAACTTCTTTTTGCAGAATCGCCAAAACTTGTGATGGGTTTTCAGATAATTGTTTGATATCTTCACGTAATGCGGAGGAAGGAACATATCCCTCTCTTTCACGACTCAATCCAAGGCAAGAATGTACTCCACCCATAACCTTGTCCACGCACAAATATGGTCTCGAGCCATTATAATCTCCGATAATCTTCGTTATTTTCGTCACGTCCGTCAAAATTGGTAAAGCATCCAATTTTAAAGGCGTAGTACCATCTTTTCTAAATTTAATTTCATCTCTGGACAACTTATTTTCAATACATTTCCTATAAAAATTTATAGATTGTCCATGGAGTACGTCCCCATTTTTATTTACCAACTCCATCCCCGTCAAATGCTGGTAATTGCGTTCATAAAATACGACTTCTATGTACCGAATCGAATTGTCCCGCCTTTCCCGATAAATTATAATCAACTTCCTATTTAGAAGCTTTTCTCGATATTGCTTTGCACAATTCAGTACAATTCTCCTCGCCTCTTCTATTGTATATTTCATTACTCCATTCTATCCTCGTCCTGATATCCGACACACTTTCCTCGGGTCAGATATATGTGTATTCCCCGATCTAGTCAGCGCAGTGGCTGGCTCGGAGCTAAACAATAACATATTTTTCCGTAAATTTAAAGAAAGAGTAATGACACCGTCGTGCCACATACCCTTTCTTCATGGCTAATTTTAGTGTTGTCTGCCAACGACCGGTGCGATATCCGGTAAATATATCGGCTTTTAGTGTTGTCCGCCAACGGCCAATCTCACGATTGGCAAGTATTTCAGATTAAAGTGTTAGCCCACTAGAAAAGCACGCTTTTCTTAGTCTCTATTATACGTGTATTTAATGCCATGTCAACCATTTTACATCATTTTTCTTAAATATTTTTTTATCAGTTGTTACAATTCACGGCCTAACCGGCCGTGATTGTAACGGCAAAGTGCCGACATTTGTGTACAGATGACAACGCTCATTTGCTTTCTTCCTTTCAAACACGAATCCATACTTTTTTAATCCACTTTGGGCAAAGCCGCCTTCATCCCCGCTCAATCACGCAAGTATGCTTCCTATCCTTTGCATCCTTGTCATAAGCAATGCCCACCAACAAAATCTCCCCGCCATACCCCTCCAACGCCATGGGATACTTTTTACCTTTTATCTGGGCGATCGCCCCCTCTGCCGACCGGTTCCATTTCAACTCAATCACCAACAAGGGCATGGGCGACAACCGCTTCGGATAATAGACGATATCCACGTACCCGTCGCCAGACGGAAGCTCCTCGAATTTTAAATAATAGTCCTTATAACTGAAATATGCCAACTTAATCACGCCGCTCAACGCCTGCTCGTTATTATAAAACAATGGCGCGGCCTCTTCCCTATGAATCTTCTCAATTTGTGCCGCCACCGCCGCCGCGTTTCCCTGCACCGTATCCAAAATCAACTGGTCGCTTTCTTTCACGCGCAGAATCGTCTCCTGCCGCTTGACCCCGCGAATGGACTTGGCAAATTCCAACCGGATTTCCTCATTTGGGATATGGACGGTTTTTGTCTCTTTCTCATAAGCCAGATACCCTAGGTGAATCAAAAGCGTCAGCACGTCGTCCCGATTTCGAAACTCCACCAGGTCATTGGCAAACCCATCGGTATCCACCAGGACGTCCACCCCGCCGAGCAGTCTGGCAATCGTTTCGGACAAACCGTCAAAATCCAAATCAATATATTCCATCAGGCTTTTCGAGGCGGAAGTCTCCGTCCAATAGGAACGGAATTCCCGGCTGCGCAGCGCCTTCATCACGGAGTTCGGATTGTACACGGAACCCGCCGTCCCCAACGTGTACCCGTCATACCACTGCCTCATCATGAAAAAATCGCCGTGGCATGCCTCGCATAACGCTCGCACCTCTCCTTCCGTACAGCCCACGTACTCTGCTAATTCCATTGGTTGGA
>CATLEQ010000049.1 GCA_949915905.1 uncultured Lachnospiraceae bacterium
TTACAATTCGGCTCAGCCGAACACGAGGTGGTATACGGGTTCCGGCATTTACCGGCCAGTGTGGCTGTATACGGGGGGAAGTGTGCGCATACCGGTTGACGGGGTAAGAATCCAGACGCCGGATGCATCCAACGAGATTTCCAGGGTGGTCGTGGAGACGATTTTGGATAATGACGAAGGGCAAAGCCGGAAGGTGACACTCAAGACAAGGATTCAAAATCGTGCCGGGGAGTGCGTTTCGCAGGAGAAAACGACGGTCAGTTTGTACGGCCATGAGAAGAAGACGGTCAGACAGGTGCTTTACATCAGGAATGCAACTCTGTGGTCGGTGGAGGAGCCGTCACTTTACCAATGTGGCAGCGAGGTTAGGTCGGACGGCGGGGTACTGGATTCTGCCGATACGACGTTTGGCATCCGCAGGCTGGAGTTGGATCCCATGCACGGGCTGCGTGTGAACGGGAGTACGGTTTTGCTGCGGGGAGCTTGCATTCATCAGGATCATGGAATCCTTGGGACGGCCTCTTTTAAAAAGGCGGAGCGAAGGAAAGTAAGGCTTTTGAAGGAGGCAGGGTTTAACGCGATTCGCATTTCCCATCATTCGGCCACCAAGGCATTATTGGAGGCTTGTGACGAGTTGGGAATGCTGGTGCTGGACGAGGTGTTTGACGTTTGGAACCATTGTAAGACACAATATGATTATTCTCTTCGGTTTGCAAAAAACTGGGAGCGGGATATTGAGGACCTGGTGAGAAAGGATTTCAATCATCCGAGTGTGTTTATGTACAGTTACGGAAATGAAATTCAAGAGCTGGCGACGATTTCCGGCGCGTGGTGGTGCCGGGCGATGGCGGAAAAGATTCGCGAACTGGATGCCACGAGGTTTGTCACCAATTCCATCAACGGGTTGGCGGCTCTGGAGGAGCACAACGGCCAAATCGCGGCCGACATGGGAATTTTGCCACAGGAAGTCGTGGACCGGGTCATGGAAGGAACCTATGATGGCGACATCAATGAGCTGATGACGGTGTTGCATGGGGCGATGAACCAGATGGCGACGCACCCCATGATTGACGAGGCGATGTGCGAGGCATATTCGTGCCTGGATGCCTGCGGGCTCAATTACATGCGGGATTGTTACGAATTGTATGCGAAGCAACATCCAAATCGGATTACCTTCGGCTCGGAGACTTTGCCGCCGGATATCGCGCTGAATTGGGAAAAGGTAAAAGCGATTCCAAGCTGCATCGGAGATTTTACCTGGACCGGCTGGGATTATATCGGGGAGTCCGGCATCGGCATCGTACAATATGGCGAGGAGGACACGTTTTTCAAGCCATATCCGGCGTATCTGGCGTATGTAGGGGATTTGGACATTACGGGATTTCGGCGGCCGATCAGCTATTATCGAGAGATTGTGTTCGGACTGCGCAAGAAACCGTATCTGGCGGTGCAAAATCCGGAGAATTTTGGCAGGAAGGAAAATAAGACGCCGTGGACATGTTCGGATTTGATTGCCGGATGGACGTGGCCGGGACAAGAAGGAAAGCCGTGCAAGGTAGAAATTTATTCTCCGTCCGAGGAAGTGGAGCTGAGGTTAAATGGGCGCAGTCTGGGGCGTTATCCCACGGGAGCGAAAAACCGGTACAAGGCGGAGCTGGAAGTTTGTTATGAGGCAGGCATACTGGAGGCGGTGGCCTATGACAGCGGCGAGGAAGGGGAAACCGTTTGTCTGTGTACGGCGGGCGAGCAGAGCCGATTAAAGGTGGAATGCGACACGGAGGTGTTACAAGCCGGGGAACAAGACCTGGCCTATCTGGCAATCTCGGTAGTGGATGAAAACGGGGTGACGCGCGCGGAGCGAGAGGCTTCGGTCGCGGTCAAGGTAAACGGTGCGGCGGTGCTGTTTGGATTAGGAAGTGCCAATCCGGTCAGCGAGGAAAACTTTTATGACACGACCAGAACGACATTTCATGGCATGGCGCAGGCGGTTATCCGTTCGGCGAAGGAAAGCGGACAAGTAGAGGTTTTGGTGGAGGCAGAAGGGTGCGAGAGCGTCGTATTGAAGCTTGAGACGGTCAGTGAAGGGCAAGATGAAAAAAGAAAAATGAAAATAGGAGAAATGAGAAAAGAAGAAATGCAAAAAGGAGCCCTACAAGAGGTCCGGGAAGAACTTGGAAAACAAGAAAGGGAAGAAAAAGGAGGACAAATCAATGAGTAGTCAAGACACACAAAAGAAATATTTGAAATTGCACAACCAGATTGGTTATGGCGTGGGAGCGATGGGAACAAACATCCTATATGCGTTGCCAAGCTATTTTCTCATGATTTATCTGACGGATTCGGTTGGATTGGATCCGTTAATCATAGGAACCCTGATGGTGGTATCAAAGTTGTTTGACGGAGTTACGGACGTAATCTGCGGAAATTTGATTGACAAGACGCATACGAAGATGGGAAAGGCCAGACCATGGTTGTTGTTTTCTATGTTTGGCGCGGCAGTGTGCTTGTTTGGTTCCTTTGCCATTCCGGAACAGCTCGGACAGACGGCACAGTATGCATGGTTCTTCATCTTTTATACTTCTTTGAACGCGATTTTCTATACGGCAGCCGGAATTGCCTATAACTCTTTGACGGCATTGGCCACGAAAAATGAAAAAGAACGAGTGGGAATGGGGACATGGAGCGTGGTTGGCGGTTATGTCGTGCAAATAGGTTTGAGCTATGTAGGTGTGACCCTTTCTTCCGCGATTGGCTGGAGCGGTACGGCGGCTGTTTTTGGAGTGTTTGCAATCCTTGTAAACCTGGTTACGTTTTTTTCCATAAAGGAGCTTCCAGAGGAAGAACTGACAGGCGTGGAAAAAGGAACGGAAGTGGATGAAATACAAAAGGATGCAATACAAAAGATATCATTTTTTAAGTCCATGAAGCTGTTGTTTACAAACCGTTTTTACCTTTTAATCTTGAGTACGTATCTCTTGGTTTACGTTTATGCGGGGCTGGCCAGTGTTGGGGCGTATTGGTTTACTTACATTTTAGGAGATGTAAATAAAATCGGCGTATATTCTATGTGCGTCGGGATTCCGGCATACGCGGGAATTTTGATTAACGTGCCGTTAGTAAAGAAAATAGGTATGTATAAAACTGTTTTCGGAACAGTAATGCTGACCGGTATCTTTTTCTTGTTAGCGGTTCCATTCGGTGTTTCTGGGAATTTCACCATGTTCGTGGTAATGAGTGCATTGGCAAATCTTTTCAGCAGCCCGTATAACTGTTGCCTGAACACGATGATTGCCAAGGCGTCGGATTATACGTATCACAAAGATGGTTATAGAATTGACGGGACGATGTACTCTTGCACGTCGGTCGGCATAAAGGTTGGTTCCGCGTTGGGTACGGGTCTCACCGGATGGCTTTTATCACTGGGAAATTATATGCCAGGAGCCGAGGTACAGCCGGCCAGCAGCATTGCCGTGTTAAATTTCATGTTTTTGGTTGCACCGGCAATCGTATTTTGCTTGATGGGCGCGCTGTGCGGCTTCATGAACATTGACAAGGCGGAGGAGAAGTTAAAAGAAAGAACCGCGATCGGGGAAGGATGAATAAAAGAATGATGCCGAAGCAATTATATAAAAATCCAACAGTGAGGTATCAAGTACTGATTGCGACGGAAATGAATACAAAAATTCAATATAAAGACGGTAAGTGCTGATTGCAACTATAGTTTTTCTCTGATATACTATTTTATAGTTAATGAGTTGACGCGACTGCCACGAAGGTGTGGAAATATAGAGGGCTCGAAAAATCGTGTCCTATTTGGGAACATGCCGGCGGGGCGCGGCTTACGACACACAAAGTATAAGGAGGACGAGAATGGAAAAGGAACAAAAAAAATGCCGGGTCGGCGTGATTGGCTCCGGTGCAATCAGTGACATCTATTTATCAAACATGATTGAGAAATTCGACCGGCTCGAGGTTATCGCCGTGGCATCCAAGCATTTGGAGAATGCGAAGAAAAAGGCGGAGCAGTACAACATCAAGGCATGCACGGTGGAAGAGTTGCTTGCGGATGAAAGCATTGACATGGTGGTGAACCTGACACCGGCAAGTGCGCATTATGAGCTGATTAAGGCGGCACTGTTGGCGGGAAAGCATGTTTATACGGAAAAGACGATTACGGACGACGTGGACAAGGCCAAAGAATTGTTGCAGCTGGCAGATGAGAAGGGACTTTACCTTGGTTCCGCCCCGGACACGTTTCTGGGTGCCGCCCTGCAGACGGCGAGAGGCGTGATTGACGCGGGAACACTGGGCGAAATTCATTCGTTCGTGATTTCGGCGAACCGAAACAATGATTTGCTGCTCTCCGTCTTTTCCTTCCTGCGGGAGCCGGGCGGGGGAATCTTGCATGATTATGCCGTGTATTATATGACGGCACTGGTGAGCCTCTTAGGACCGGTGGCGCGCGTGGGCGGCATCGTGGGAAGACCTTATCCGCAGCACAAAAACATCATGCCGATGAGCCCGCAGTTTGGGCAGATGATGGACACGCCGAACGAGAGCCAGGTGTCCGCCATCGTGCAGCTGCAAAACGGCATTACGGGAACCTTGCATATGGACGCGGATTCGAATATGCGGGACGAGGCGTATTTTGCCATTTATGGCACGAAGGGAATCCTTTACCTGACGGATCCCAATCAATTTGGCGGAACGGTTCGCTTTTTGCCGAGTTCCATGGATCCGCGCAATGCGCCGAAGGCGACGGAGCTTTGGAATTTCTCGCAATATAGCGAAAATTCCAGGGGAATCGGCCCGGCGGAGATGGCGGAGGCCATTTTCGAGGGAAGGGTCAACCGTGCGGCCAAGGAGATGGCGGCGCATGTGCTCGAAGTGTTGACGGGCATTTTAAATGGCGGGGAAAAGGGCGCGTTCGTGGACATTACCTCGACGTGCGAACTGCCAAAGCCGATGCCGCAGTCCCCGGTCGGCATTTGCAATATCGGGCATGTTTCGTTCCAGATGAAGAACGAGGCAGAAATGATGCGCTTTTACAAGGACGTGTTGGGCATGCAGGAGGCGTTCACGCTGACGCTGGGCGACCTGATGAGCGGCGTGATGAATGAAGAAAAGCAAAAGCAATACGAGCAGTCCATGGCGGAGATGGACGAGGAGCAGAAGGCTCGTTTAATGGAGCAAAAGAAGCGGTTTGAGCAGATGTGTTTGGCGGGAGACAAAAAATGGATTACTTATTTGAAGCTGGCCGACGGGCAGTTCCTTGAGCTGTTCTATGATTTGGGTAACGTGTCGCGGACGATTGAGAACCGTCAGGAAAATTACGGCTACACGAAGTTGAATTATGAGGTCGAGGATATCGAGGCATTGCGTGACAAGCTGGTGGCGGCCAAAGTCAAGTTAGATATGGACGTACATACGAGTCTGGACGGTTCCCGTGAGCTTACCGTGCACGATCCGGATGGTAACGAGGTACAGTTTACGGAGTATCCGAAGGACGGCAAGGCGTTGATTTCCATGGAAAAGGATTTGGCGCATGCCGTTTGCTCGGAAGCTTCCTATACGACGCAGGTGGCATACCAGGTGCAGGACGAGTTGAACATGGAGCGGTTTTATTGCCTTGGCCTGGGACTCAGGAAGGTTGCCACGCTGAGTTATGGGGCATTGGCGGAGGCGATGGCGCAAAATCCAAACGTGGATCAGCAGATGCTGATGGGCATGCGGATGATGGGAAATCAGCCGTGGCTTGACTTTATCGAGGTCGCGCCGCACCAGTATATCGAGTTGTTCCACACGGCAGGGCGGCAGCTTAAGGAAGATAAGAATCTCTCGGACGCTTACGGATATCAGCATATCTGTCTGGAAGTGAAGGATATTCAGGCGGCGTATGCGGCAGTGGTCGCGAATGGAATCAAGCCGGACACCGCCATCAGCCTTGGCGCGGACGGGGCGTACCAGTTCTGGCTGGTTGACCCGGACGGAAATAGGCTGGAGCTGATGGAGTACGCGCCGGGGGCGAAGCAGTTGGGATAATTCTTTTTATGATACTTGTTATTTGTACATTAAAAAACAGAGCGTATAGATTTGGTTTCTATACGCTCTGAAATCTATATAGGACTATAAAAAGTGCAATTGTTTATGGTGGGGATGTTGATTTTAAGAATACAATTGCGTATAATGATTAAAAAGGATGAAAAAAATATCGTTGTAGATCGAGAATGTTCGAAGGAGGTATTATGATGGCTACGTCTAGTATATTGACAAATTTTACGATAACGGATAAAGAAGCGGCGGAGAATCTTGCGAATGCGATTGAAATGGCGTCAAAGGAACCAGAATGGCGGTCAACAAGACAAGTAAAGTTACCACTTACTGACCATGAAGCGATTCGTGCATTGCTTGTCAAAAAGAAGGGGCGTTAAGCAAGACCGCGATAAAAAAGTTGGAAAGGCATGCTAAATTTGACAAGGCTATTTCTGCATATAGTACTTCAGCATTTTTGATTGCTCAATTTGGGAAGAATTCGATAGAAATGGTTTCAGAAAATTCGGTGAAAGATATTCTGAGGCCAGGGTTGATGAGGGGACAAAATATTTGCAGTTGCTTAGATTTATATGATGCGTTTGTCAACGGCGAAATTGAAAGAAAAAGAATGTGTAATTATTAATGAGGCCGTGCGTTTCACTGCACGACCTCGATTCAGTGCAATACCCGGGGCATGACTTTAGCTCGTTGCTCGCGGGAATAAAGTGATAATAAATTGTCTAAAAACAGTCAGTTTCCACGCTCATTATTTTCCTCCATTTGTTTCATGATTAGTTCATAGCATTGATTGCGGATGCCCGCGTCAAAGAATCCCATTGCCTCGTCGGCATACGGTGATGCTGTCGTCCGAGGATTTTTGTAAAATAAAATCGTATGTAAGGTGAAGATATCATAAGACTTTGTTTGTGCGCCGTATTGGGTGCGTGTCTTGGTTTCCTCCCCGGTATAAACTTCCAACATGTCGGAGAGCCGCACCAGTATGGCGTAAGGATAGCTTCCCTCTAAAAAGGCGTAGTGCGGGGTGATGCGGAAACGCCCGGGAGTCGCTTTGGATCCGTGCCCGTTGATTACGAAGGAAATACAACGCCATTTACTGATATTGGTATCCAGAAGTTCATGGGCAAGCTGCTGCTGTTCTGGCTCGTCCATGTTCATTTTTTTCACGGTGGATTTGATTTTTCTCACATAGCGGCTGGGGGAGAGGGCCGGAATCAGGATAAGTAAATATACAATACTGACAAGGGCGCCCAGCATCAGCCCGGCACCTGCACCGTCAAGAAAATTATCACCGCCCACGGCACTTAAAAAACCGAAAAGGGCGGCGAGCCCAATTAAGGTGGCGGGAATCACTTGGAGAATGCTCATTCGAAAGATTTTTTTCTGATATGCCCCAATCCATTTCTTTTCTTCTTGTAACCATTTTTGATACCAGTTCATAAGAAACTCCTTTCATTCATGCAGGATACAAGTGCATTGCGCGAAGCAATCGACTTTTATCCATGGTGATGTCTGTGTCAGCAAACATGTGTGTTGTGCTATTATCATTATACTTGTGCTGCCTTGTAACGTCAACCCGTCATGTGTGGTGGTGAAAAGTAACTGTGCGGAAAATAAAGCTGGCTTTTTATCCGGGGGAATCGTATAATGGAAGGTAGTAAAATATACGAGGGAGGTTTAACGTATGAAATTTAATCCAAACAGTACGATTCTCTTTGTGCTGGCGGCGGCCGTAATCGTGTTCGTCATCGCGCAGTCCGTCTTTTTCATGGTACGGGCTTACCGTCACGGGAAGGAAATCGGCATCGACCCGGCGCAGATGAAAAAGACGATTGTTTCCACGGCGATTTTCACGGTCGCCCCGGCTTTGTCCATCTTGCTGGGCGTGATTACCTTGTCCAAGTTCTTAGGGCTGCCCCTGCCGTGGCTTCGACTAAGCGTCATCGGGGCCATTACTTACGAGCTTCCGGCGGCCACTTCGACGGCCAGCGCGTTTGGCATCTCCTTGTCGGAGACGGTGTCGGATCCGAAGGTGTATTCGGCCATTGCCTGGGTGATGACGCTGGGCATTTTCCCGGGACTTATCTGGGTGCCGCTCTTTATCAAAAAGATTCAGGGCGGCTTGATGAAGATTAAAAACAAGGACGGAAAATGGGGTGACATTTTGATGACCTCGTTGTTTCTCGGCATGATTTCCGCGTTTTTGGGAATGGTGTTTGCCGATATCCGCATCGGCCTGGCAGGATGGATTCCGATTTTTGTGCTCTTGTTTTCCGCCCTTGTGATGGGAATTTGCGGGATCCTGATTAAGAAATGCAATATGAAATGGCTGGAGACTTACGCCTTGCCGATTAGCATGTTGGGCGCGATGATTTTTGCGGCGGTTATTACGCCGTTGATTGGAGGGTGAGCGGCATGAAGAAAAGTTATGAGGAGATGTCACATATATATGGAAGAATCTGGATTTTGAGCGCGCTGGGCATGATTTTTGCCTACCCTATCGTTACGTGCATTTATTATGGGGCATGGCCGGGGTGGAAGCCGGTGCTGACCGGACTTCTGGGCGTGGCACCGATTTACTGGACGGTAGGCTTAATCGAAGTGCTGACTTTCGTGCCGATGCTCGGAACGTCAAGTTCTTATCTGGCGTTCGTGACCGGAAACCTTACGAGCTTAAAAGTGCCGGCGGCCTTGAACGCGATGGAAAATGCGAAGGTAAAGCCGGGCAGCGAGGAGGGCGAAGTGATTTCCACCATCGCGGTGGCGACCTCGTCCATCGTGACGACGGTGATTATCGCGCTTGGCGTGGCACTTTTGGTTCCGCTGACTCCGATTTTGGACAGTCCCATTGTTAAGCCGGCCTTTGACAATATTTTGCCGGCCTTGTTCGGCGGACTGGCGGTTGTGTATGTGAGCAAGAACTGGAAAATCGCCATCGCGCCGCTTGTGTTCATGATTGTTTTATTTTTGCTCGTGCCGTCGCTGTCGAGTTCCGTGGGCGTACTCGTGCCGGTAGGGGCGTTGATTGCCATCGGCGCGGCGAGGATTATGTATAAAAAGGGAAGGTTGTAAACAAAGTACATTCGCACACGTAAGTGACCAAAGGACGGTCACTAAGTGCTCATAGCAAGGAGGAAAATGATATGTGGATTTTATGGATTATTTTAGCACTGATCGTGCTTTGGCTGGCGGTGGTTCTGGTTCGGGCGGCAATGTATAAACCGAAGCCGGAACTGATCCCGTCGGAGAAAAAGGTGGAGTTAAACGAGGGAAGAATCGTCAGCGACATGCAGGAATTGATTCGTTGCAAGACGGTTTCTTACAATGATGACGAGATGATTGACAAGGAAGAGTTTAAAAAGTTCCAGGATTTGCTGCCGAAGCTGTACCCGAAGGTGCATGAGACATGCGAGCGGTCATTTCATGGCGTAAACGGCATGCTCTATCACTGGAAGGGAAAGAAGGGCGATGCCCCGACGGTTCTCATGTCCCATTACGACGTGGTTCCGGTGGAGGAATCACAGTGGGAGAAACCGGCTTTTGACGGCATCGTGGAGAACGGTGTTTTGTGGGGCAGGGGGACCCTGGATACGAAGGGGACGTTATGCGGCATCATGGAAGCGGCGGAAAAGTTAATTGGCGAGGGCTTCGTGCCGGAACAAGACATGTATTTCGCGTTTTCCGGCCAGGAGGAAATCAACGGGCCGAGTTGTCCGGCCATCGTGGACTGGTTTGAGGCGCAGGGCATCCGTCCGGGGCTGGTGGTGGACGAGGGCGGCGCGGTCGTGGAAAACGTGTTCCCGGGCGTGACGCGCGAGTGTGCATTGATTGGAATCGCGGAAAAAGGCTTGGAAAATATCGAGTTCCATGCCAAGAGCCGGGGCGGCCACGCGTCGACGCCGCCGGTGCACACGATTGTCGGAGAACTGGCGGAGGCGATGGCGAAGGTGGAAAAGCATCCGTTCCCACGTCAGCTCACTAAGCCGGTGAAGGAGATGCTTAACATTCTCGGGCGGCATTCCACGTTTGCTTACAAAATATTATTTGCCAATCTGTGGTGTTTTGAAGGGTTGTTTGACATGGTGTGCAAAAAATCCGGCGGTGAGTTGAATGCGATGCTGCGCACGACTTGCGCCCTGACCAAGATGGAGGGGAGCAAGGCGTTTAACGTGCTGCCGCCGAAAGCGTCGGCCGGCATGAACCTGCGTCTGATCGGGACGGACACGACGGAATCCGCGCGTGCCTATCTGGAAAAGGTGATTGATAATCCGAATATCGAGGTCAGCATTTTTGAGGGACGCAATCCTTCCGCGGAATCCGATACCTCCTGCGAGGAGTGGACGCGCCTTTGCCAGGTGGTTACCGATACATGGCCGGGGGCATTGGTGTCGCCTTACTTGATGATGGCGTGCAGCGATTCCTGGCATTATTGCCGGATTACGGATCGCGTCTATAAGTTTTCCGCCATGAAGCTGTCAAAAGAAGAGCGCGGGATGATTCATGGAAACAATGAGCGGATCCCGGTGGAGACGTTGGTAAAGGCCGTGGAATTTTATGTGCGGCTGATGGAAAAATGTTAAGGCGTGAAATCTATGATTAATGAGCGAGACATATATGAAATGGCGGACAGCGGGAGTGTCTATTCCCGCGGGGTGCAGATACAAAGAAGTTATTGGAAAATAGAAGAATTCTCCGTGGGAAGCAAGGCAAACACCGACCATATCGAGGCCAGGGTGATCGGCAGCGGGAAAAACCGCTACAATGTGGACGTACAATATGAGTTGGAAACGGATGACATAAAGGACATCTATTGCGATTGTCCCGCGTTTCAATCCTATACGGGAATATGCAAGCACTGCGTGGCGGTACTTTTGGAGTATGTGGATTATAAAGAGCGCAAAAAGACGTTACTGGATTATGTGCAGAAAAAAGAGAACGACCATCGGCAAGGCATCCAGCGAACGGCCAGTGCCGTGCAAAAGTGCGTGCCGGCGAAACAGATTCCGCCGACGACGCAGGATGTGAAGGCATTGTTGAACCGCCAAATCCGCACCCGCACGGCTCCTATCATGCAGCGGGACGTATATGGCCAGGTGAAGATGGTTGCCTATATTTTCCATGTAAGTGGCAGGCAGGCGAAGCTGGGACTCAAGGTCGGCTGTGTGCAGATGTACGTGGTCAAGGACGTGTTCGAACTGGCAAGGCGCATCCGTGAGCAGGAGGACTTTGAATACGGCAAAAAATTAAAATTCGTCCATTCCATGCAGGCATTTGCGGAAGAATACCGCGGCCTGGTACGGTTTGTCCTGGAATGGACGGAGCGAAACGCCGTCCGCTATCAGCAGCCCACCTATCGGTATGGGTACGGTTATGGCATGGAGCAGCAAAAGCTGCGGGAAATTCCCCTAAACGGCTATGATTTGGAAGAATTGTTGGAGAGTTTGAGGGACATTTCGTTTTATCTGGTGGAAGAGCGGAGAGAATGTCCGGCAAAGGTGGCAGACGAGATGGTTTCACAGAGGCTTACCATCAGCGGGAAGGATGGCTGGGTCGAGTTGTCGGCAACGTCAAATTCCTGGATACATGGCAGGAAGTACAGCATGTATTTGGAGGGCGACACGGTTTATCGGGTTCCTGCCATAAAAGAACCGGTGGTTCGCGACTTTGTGGAATGTCTGGAACAAAATTACAATCGGCTTTCGATTCGCGACGAGGACATGCCGGCGTTTTGTGCGAGGATACTTCCCGCCCTGGAGAAGCATTTTGTATGTAAAAAAGAAAATTTTGATGAAGCGAAGTTCTTGATTGCCGCGGTGCGGTTCTCCTTTTATCTGGACGCGCCGCAGAAGGATTATATAACGTGCCAGGGCATGGCGGCCTACGGGGAGAAGAAGTATAATCTATACGATAAAGATACGGACAGAAACGTGCGGGACATCATGAGTGAGGCGGAAGTGGAGCAAAGCATTTCCCCCTGGTTTAACGCATACAATCCGGAGGAGAAAAAGCTCGTCATCGCCGAGGACGAGGAACTTTTATATCGGTTTTTGACAGAAGGGATGGACGCGTTTCAAAAGCTGGGCGAGGTCTATATATCGGACGCGTTAAAGCGGCTCAAAGTAAATAATACGCCGAGAATGGAGGTGGGAGTGTCACTGTCCGGCGGGCTTTTGGAGCTTAGCATGTCCGTGGATGATATTTCCCGTGAGGAACTTTTGGAGATTTTATCCCGCTATCAGAAGAAAAAGAAATTTTACCGTTTGAAAAACGGAGAATTTTTGAACATTGATGATGAGCGGATTGCCATGCTGGCGGAATTGAAGACCGGGATGGGCATTCGGGACAAGGAATTTCTGGAGGATACCATCAGCCTGCCAAAATACCGGGCGTTGTACCTGGACGCGCAGCTAAAGGAAAACCTATCGTTGCCTGCAATCAAGAACCGGGAGTTCAAGGCGTTGATCCGTGACATGAAAACGGTGGAGGACAATGATTTCGAACTGCCGAAGAAGATGGCCGGCGTGTTGCGGGAATATCAGAAACGCGGCTTTCTGTGGATTAAGACGTTGAAGCAAAATGGATTCGGCGGCATTTTGGCGGACGACATGGGACTGGGAAAGACGTTGCAGGTCATCGCGTTCTTGCTGTCTGAGTATCGTCCGGCCTATTTGACCCGCAAGGAGAATCTGACCTTGATTGTGACCCCGGCCTCGCTGGTGTTGAACTGGCAAAGCGAAATCCAGCGATTCGCCCCCGAATTGCCGGTACGCACGGTAACGGGAAGCGTACAGGAGCGAAAGAAAATCCTCACCCAATTGAAGTCCGGCGAGGTGCTGGTGACTTCCTATGACTTGTTAAAGCGGGATATCGCAAGCTACGCGTCGATTTCATTTGAAAACCAGGTGATTGACGAGGCACAGTTTATCAAAAACCATGACACGCAGGCGGCCAAGGCGGTGCGGCGGGTTCATGCAAATTTCAAGCTGGCTTTGACCGGAACGCCGGTGGAAAACCGCCTAAGCGAGCTGTGGAGCATTTTCGAATACCTGATGCCCGGCTTTTTGTACCCGTACCAGCGGTTTAAGAAGGAAATTGAGACACCGATCGTGCACGACCAGAACGAGGCGGCCGGGGAGCGGCTTCGGAAAATGGTTCGGCCGTTCATTTTGCGGCGGCTCAAGAAGGACGTCTTGAAGGATTTGCCGGACAAGATCGAGAAAAACATGTACGCCAAGCTGGAGGAGGAACAGCAACGGCTCTATGACGCGCATGTAAAGCGGCTTAAAATGCTTTTGGACAAGCAGACGGACGAGGAATTTAAAAATTCCAAAATCATGGTATTGTCCGAGATTACCAAGTTGCGCCAGCTATGCTGCTGCCCGGCGTTGATTTATGAGGATTATCCGTATTTTTCGGCGAAGGAAAACCTATGCGTGGAATTGATTCAAAACGCGCAGGAGGGCGGGCACAAGGTACTTTTGTTCTCGCAGTTTACGTCCATGCTGGAACGGCTCGAGAAGAGGTTTTCGCAGGAGAAGATTTCCTATTACGTGCTGACCGGCGCGACTTCAAAGGAAAAGCGGATGGAGATGGTGCAGGCGTTTCAAAACGACGATACGGCGGTATTTTGCATTTCATTGAAGGCAGGCGGCACGGGGCTTAACCTGACGGCGGCGGACATCGTGATTCACTATGACCCGTGGTGGAACCTGGCGGTACAAAACCAGGCGACCGACCGCGCGCACCGGATCGGGCAGGAAAACGTGGTCAGCGTGTACAAGCTGATTGCCAAGGGCACGATAGAGGAAAATATCGTAAAGCTGCAGGAGAAAAAGAAGGAACTGGCCGAGCAGATTCTCGGCGGCGGGGAAATGGGAAGCGGGAAATTTGACCGCGAGGAATTGCTGGAGTTGCTGGGCGGTTAAAGCCGTGGGAAGAGCCGTTGGAATTGCCGGACGGTTCGGGCCGCAAGCAAATGTCGATGTCGAGGTCTTTAGACCTTTACATAAAATAAAAAAAGGAGAAAGTAAACATGCGAGTAGAACAATTGGTATTAAATGAGAAAAGGAATGTGACCCTGACGGCGTATTTGCAGGAGGTGGGCGGTGAATTCCGCAATGTCGTAAAGCGTCCGGCGATGCTGGTGCTGCCGGGCGGCGGTTATCAGTTCTGTTCTGACCGTGAGGCGGATCCGGTGGCGATGCCGTATTTGAAGGCGGGCTACCAGGTGTTTATCCTGCGTTATTCGGTGAAAGCGGACGCGGTGTGGCCAAATCCTTTGGAGGATTATGACCAGGCGATGGAATTGATTCGCTCGAAGTCGGAGGAATGGAACTTGTATGCGGACAAGGTGGCGGTCATCGGATTTTCCGCCGGGGGACATCTGGCGGCCGCGGCGGCCACGATGGCGAAGAACCGTCCGAACGCGGCCGTTTTGGGCTACGCGGTAACGGGGGAGGACGTGAAGGGCTGCAATAAAAGCGCGCCGGACACGATTGGCGCGGTAGACAAGGATACATGCCCTTGCTTTTTGTTCGCGACCCGGACGGACAATGTCGTACCGATTGCCAATTCCATCCATTTTATGGACGCGCTTGACAAATATGGCATCTCTTTTGAAAGCCACATCTATAGTCACGGACCGCATGGATTTTCGACATGTGATACTTCCGTGCAGCACAAGGATACCGAAATCAGCTGCCGCGTGCCGAACTGGGTACAGGACAGCATTAGTTGGCTGAAGGACGTGCTGGGTGACTTTGGGGACGGACAGATGACGGAGCCGGTCTGCAAGGCACACGTCAGTGACGACGGCGAGGCGTTTTTATCCGTGGACTGCACGTTTGGAAGAGTGATGGGCAATCCGCAGGCGAAGCCAATCATTGACGCGATGATGGCGAACATGCAAAAGCAAGGCCAGGCGGCCGCGGGCGGGATGGAATTGACGGAGGACATGATGGCGACGGTTTTCCGGATGAAGCTGCGCGACATGCTGGCGTTTGGAAATGCCCCGCGCGAAGTGGTGGACGCGTTAAATGAGCAGCTTAAGGTGATACCGAATATTTGAGGTAACTATTCAGGACAGTAGCAATTATGAAAAAACAGACTGTGCAAGTTTACTTGCTAAAGGCTGTTTTTTCATAAAACGGCGGAATGGAGAGGTTTTATGTCCTTGCAGTTTATTTTTGGAAATTCCGGGGCCGGTAAGTCCCGCTATCTATATGAATGGGTCATTAAAGAGTCCATGAAGCATCCTGCACGTAATTATCTGGTCATCGTGCCGGAGCAATTTACCATGCAGACACAGAAAGATTTGTGCGAGCTGCATCCGCGCGGCGGCATTATGAATATTGACGTGTTAAGCTTTATCCGCCTTGCGCACCGTGTATTTGAG
>CATLEQ010000050.1 GCA_949915905.1 uncultured Lachnospiraceae bacterium
CATAAATTCAAAATGGTTGTGTTGGTGCATGCTGTCGGCACTCCGTCCTTTTAAGGAAGTGTTCACGGCGTAATTGTACTGGTTGTCCGGGGAAAGGTTGGAAATAATAATCTTGTTTTCTTCCTGCGGGCGGCAGGTCAGGAGCGTGATGGCGAAAGGGACGTTCGTCTCCTGATAAAAAATCTGCGGGTTGGCCGTGTCATGAAACGTGATGATTTGGTCTATGTCCTTGCTGCCGCCCTGGAAGGTCGGCGTGACGGAAATTGCCATTTTCGTGCTCCTTTCTGCTTGGACGGGCATGCGCCGTCTGCGTGGTATTGGTATGATTCATTCGAGGGCCTTTTAATACATGCCCTTTGCAGGGCGGACTCTTCGAACCCGCCAAGGTATACCAAGTATATCATTTTTTCATCAAAAAGAAAAGGAAATACGTGATTGCCAATATATTTTTGTCAAGATTATAAGATACTTTGTCAAAATTATGAGATTCATTTTGAATTGGTACAAAGTAAAATGGAAAAAGAAAGCAGGAAGGAAGGAGAGGAGGAACGAAAACGATGAGGATATACGACTTGAAAGCAGAATATCGCGAGAATCCGCTTGGGCTGGGAGAACGGCATCCACGGTTTTCCTGGAAAATCCAGAGCGACAGACAAAATGTGATGCAGATATCGTATCGGGTTCAAGCATTTTCTGACAAAGAAGGAAAAATGGTTCTCTGGGACAGCACCATGGTGGAAAGTGACCAATCCATCGCGATTCGCTATGACGGAGACGAATTGCATTCCCATGAGCGCGTATATTGGAACGTCAATGTCGTAGTGAAAGATGGAGACGGGAATCAGGAGACTGCCTGGAGTGAAATGGCCTGGTTCGAGATGGGGATTCTAGACTGTGCGGAATGGAAAGCGGTCTGGATTGAACCGAAAGAGGAGGTTCAAATTGAAGAAAGGATGCCCGCACCTTATCTGCGGAGGGAATTTGCCGTAAAAGCGGGATTGAAAACCGCCAGAATTTATCAAAGCGCACACGGTTTGTATGAGTTCTGGATAAACGGGGCATCCGGGACGGAGGATAAATTTAAACCGGGTTACACGGCATATGATAAGCGGATACAGTATCAGGCGTATGATATCACGGCATTATTACAAGAGGGTACAAATTGTCTTGCCGTTGCTCTGGGGGATGGATGGTGGAGAGGGACGACCGGCGGTTCGTATCGGAATAATTTTGGCTACAAAGTGGCGTATATCGGCCAGGTTTTGTTGGAGTATGAAGACGGAAGCCGGGAATGGATTGTGTCGGACGAGTCGTTCAAAGTGTCTATGGGAGGACTTTTGTCAACGGACATGAGGGAGGGCGAGAGTTTTGATGCCCGTCTCGAGCCGGAGGGGTGGAAACTTTCGGGATATGACGATTCCTCGTGGAATTCGGCATATCGGATGCCAAATGATTGCTTGGAAAAAAGCAAGTTGGTCGCGGCGGAAGGCGTACCGGTTCGTGAAATGGAAGTTTTTTTGCCTAAGAAAATAGAAACTCCCGATGGCGGGGTGGTTCTGGACGTGGGACAAAATATAGCAGGCTATGTGAAAATGCGGTTCCGGGAGCTTGCAAGAGGGCAGAAGATTACGTTGACTCATGGAGAGACCTTGGATGAAAATGGAAATTTCACGCAGAAAAATCTGGTCATACAGTCGAAAAAAAGACTGCAATGTGTAGAGTATACGGCAAAAGGAGATGGGGAGGAAGTTTATTGCCCGCAATTTTCCGTGTCTGGATTTCGCTATATATTGATTCAAGGATATGAGGGCGAGATAAAAGAGGGCGATTTTCAGGCGGTGGCAGTATATTCGGCGATGGGGGATACGGGCGATTTCGTGTGTTCCCACCCATTGGTGAATCAATTGGTTTGCAACAGCCGGTGGAGTCAAAAGGGGAACTTTTTGGACGTGCCGACGGATTGTCCGACGAGGGAGAGAAATCCCTGGTCCGGCGACAGTCAGATTTATGCACGGACGGCGGCAAAATTTATGAACGTATATTCCTTTTTTGAAAAATGGCTGGCTGACATGACCCTCGAACAGCGGGGGAACGGGAAGATTCCGATTACGATTCCGGTCAGTACATGTTATCACAATCCCGAGGAACTTGCGCGCGTATTGGGAATGGTGGATGCCATGCAGGAGGATGACATCATGAAGCTGGTATTAAAAATGACGTTGGGAACGCCGGAAGACGGGGCGATAGCGGAAAGCTCGTCAGGCTGGGGGGATGCGGCGGTCATCGTGCCATATACGATGTATTTGAGCTATGGTGACAGGCAAATCCTGAAAAATCAATATCCTTGTGCAAAGCGGTGGGTGGACTATATAATGGCGGAAGCACAAAAGGAGAGCGGTCGATATCGTGACATGCCTTGGTATGAGAAGCCTGAAGATGCAAAATACGTCTGGGATACGGATTTCCACTTCGGGGAATGGTGCGAGCCAGGGACGCCGTCCAATCCTTTTTTGGATTTATATCAAAATCCCGATTATAATACGGCAACCATGTATTATTTTTATTCATCCCGGCTGTTAAGTGAGATGGCAGGGATTCTGGGATTGGAAGCGGATAAAGAGAAGTATGGCAGGATTTCGGAAGAGGTAAGGCGGGTCTTTAACCAATATTTTATCGGCGAGGATGGAACGATAAAAGAAGGGAGGCAAGCACCGAATGTCCGCGCACTGGCGTTTGGCCTGGCGGATGATGCACATAAGGGGGCGGTCGCGTCAAAGCTGGCAGAAATGATTCGGGAAAATGGATATAAATTGAATACCGGTTTTTTGTCTACCCCGTATTTACTTCCCGTGCTTGTGGACTGCGGATATGTAAAAGAGGCATTTCGCGTGCTGGTACAGATGGAAAGTCCGGGCTGGCTGGCAAACGTGGCGGCGGGAGCGACTACGATTCTGGAGCATTGGGACGGATTTGAAAAATGTGAGGCATCCTTTAATCATTATAGTTACGGGGCAGTCTGCAGTTTTCTGTTTGAATATGTGGGGGGTATCAGGCCGGACATTCGCCATCCGGGATACAAGTGCTTTATGATAAAGCCGGTGGTTGACCAGACATTGACCGAGGCGAAGGCGGAGTATGAAAGCCCATATGGAAAAATTGTATCGCATTGGAAACGGATTGGCGAAACGGTAAGCTACACTTTCACCGTCCCGCCAAATAGCAGGGCGGCGGTGTGGCTTTTGGCAGATGAGGAAGGATATGAACGACTCAAGAAGATGAATCCGAACATGGAATATAAGGATGGCCATGCGGTGGCCATGGTAGGAAGCGGAAAATGGAACTATGAGGTTGGAAAAGGAGAAAGGACGAGGGAAGAACATGAGTAAGAAAAGAGATATGTCACCAGATGCAAAGATAGGTATGGGAGAACACCTGGCCTATGGTATAGGAGGCGGTTTTGCGACAAACGCGGTAGTTTTTTTTACATCTACATTTTTGATTCTATTTTATACGGAAATCATGCACGTAAATCCTGGCGTGGCGGCTTCAGTCATCGGAGCATCCAAGCTTTTGGACGGGTTGTCGGACCTTGTGGCGGGACGGATTATAGATAAGACGCACAGTAAATTCGGCAAGACGCGGATTTGGCTGCTTCGAATGATTCCGGCAACGATAGTTTCGCTTTTGCTGATTTATTTGATGCCGTCGAGCCTTGTGGGAGCCGCGCAGATTGTATACATATTCATTACATATAACCTGGCTTCCACCGTGTGTTACACCTTGACTTATGTTGCATTTATGACGTTGAATGGCCTGATGACCCGTGACCAGAAAGCGCGGGGATTAAACGGCGGCATTAACATGGTCGGAAATGTAATCGCGACGCTCCTTGGAAATGCGACAATTATTACATTGCTCCAGGCGTTGAGTGACAATCCTTCCTATTCAGCGTATGGAGACAGAAGCGGTTGGATAAAGTTGCTGATAATCTGGATGGCCATAGGGGCGACCGCTCAATTGTTGATTGTATTTGGAACCCGGGAAAGGGTAAAAGAAGGCCGGCCGGAAGCGTCGGGAGAAGAAGGCACGGATAAGGGGCGGGCGAAGAATTTGGAGATTCCGTTCTGGACGACAATGAAAGCACTGGTCACAAATAAATATTGGATATACAATATCGTAATCTGTATCGCAATTAATTTTTTGATGGGGGCGACGGGCTCCACGACCTCATATTATATGACTTATGTTGTGAAAGACGCGTCATTTTACCAAATATATTCTACCGTCAATTCATTGGCGATGCTGGGAGCCATGCTTGTCGGATTTGCGGTGATGGCGAAATTCGGAAAGCGGAATTCCGTATTGGCAGGCCTCTTGATACGTGTGGCGGGTTCTTTCCTTCCCTTGCTGTCGAGCTCCAAGGTGGTACTTATTAGTGCGTCTTTGTTTGGCGGTATCGGGTATGGTATTGCGGGATGTGCGTTTGCATCCATGATTCAGGACGTGCTGACCTATGGGGAGTGGAAGAATGGATTTAGCATGATTGGCATGGGAAATGCGGCTAATTCTTTCTGTAACAAGGTTGGAAACAGTCTGGGAACCATCGTGCTTGGCTGGGTAATGTCACTTAGCGGCTATGTTTCGGGCGCGGCGGTTCAAACTGTGGCGGCACAAAACGGACTTCGGATTATGTTTATCGGATTTCCGGTTGTATTTTCCGCAATTGCCGCGACTGCCGCATGGCTCTATGATCTTGACAAGATTTATCCGCAAATTTCGGCAGATTTGAAAGAGGGAAGGTATGCGCCGGGAGTGGTCGCGTATGAAAAGCGGGATAAAAGCATGACAAAATGAGTTTCCAGATTCAAATGACATGGGCATAAGAAATGTTGATGAAAGGTGAAAAATGAATAAGTTTAAGGAGGAAGCACTATGAGAACGGCATTTCGGGCGAGAGAGCCTTACGCAGGAATATTGAGGAAGACGGCCAGGGAGTATCAAATATATAGCCCGGCGCGCCCTGAGCGTTTTATGGAGAAAATGTATAAAAACCGCGGGAATATCGGTGCCCCGGACGAGGAAGGCCTACAACGAAAAAATCCGGTGATGGTGGCATTGGGGGACAGTGTGACGGCAGGGCATTTTGAAAGTTTGATTACGTGGCCGCCGGAACAAATCCAGAAGTTTTTGCTTGAGATTCAAAAGAAAGGAGCGGCAGATGCCGGGACGGGAGAAATCCTTCCGCTTGAAATCACGGATGCAAGGGAAAGTTATCTGGAAAAGTTTCGGTACAAATTGATTGACAAATACGAAAGGACATCTGTCAGCACAATTAATGCGGGGATTGCAGGAGATAATCTTATTTCAATGGAACAGAGGGTAAATAGGGACGTGATTCGTTATCAGCCGGATTTGGTGTTGGTTAATGGCTCTCTTAACTGGGAAGCGTCTCTGGGAACGGCCGAAGAATACAAGATGGTTTTAAAAAGGCTGGTACAAAGAATCAAGTCGGAGACGGAAGCGGACATCATACTGTTAACGCCCAATGGGGATTTGCCGAACCGGCCGATGTTTGGGGAAAATGCACCTATTCCGACGACAAAGGAGCGGGTGGAAAAAATCCGGGAAATAGCAGAAGAAGAAAAGGTGTGTCTTGCGGACGTGTATGACGTTTGGGAGAAGGCAAGAGAGGCCGGATGTCCATGGGAGGAAATGCTGGCAAATCGTGTAAATCATCCGGGCGTGGAGGGACACGAGGTTTATGCGGAGGTATTGATGAAATTGTTTGAACGCAGATGAGCAATCTCCCGTTTTACAAGCAAAATTGAATCCAGGGTGTGAAAAAAGGAGGGAAAACCGTGAAAAAAATAGCGATATGGGGAGAGACGATACCATACAATTCATCGGAAAGCAAATTGGAGGTCATGGAAATCAAAGGACGGCTCAATCCGTTGTTACAAATGCTGAGACTGGTATTGGCATTTAAAAAGAAAGAATATGCGGATAAAAAGGCCGTCATTGATACCTATACGTATGTAGGAAGCATTTGCCGGGGAAGGGAAAAGGAGACATATGAAGACGTGCCGTACCTTGTGCCGTTTCTTGTGAAGGGAAGCGACAAGGCGGTGATTGTCATTCCCGGCGGGGGATTCGCTTATAAGCAAAGTGACGTGGACGGCGAGGGAAAACAGTCCGAAGGAGACCTGGTGGCGAAGGAGCTAAATAAGGCCGGAATCAGCGTGTTCGTCCTCTGGTACCGTTCCAATCCATATTATATGCCGGTTCCGCTTTTGGACTTGCAAAGGGCAATTCGTTATGTACGATTTCATGCGGATGAGTTTGAAATAAATCCAGAAAAGATAGGACTGATTGGATTCAGCGCGGGTGGCTACCAAGTCGCGGCACAAATTAATCTGGTCAGGGGGAAGGACATGTTCCCGGAAGGATATGAAAAAGATGAGACGGACAAGGTTGACGATTCCGTGAAAGCCGCGGCATTTGGATATCCGCTGTTATCCTTTCGGTATAATCCGACTCTGATGTTTGCAGCATTTCCGGGAGAAAAGGTACGGGATGAGAGGCAGCGGGAACAGTTGAATCAGCAGTATGACTGCATGGAGCAGATAAATAGTGCGGACGTGCCGCAGTTCGTGACTTATGGAACGAAGGACTCCTTGCTTGCATGTGAGCATACGGAAAGGTATATAGAAAAAGTCCGGGTGCGCGGAGGTGACATTACCTATGTCCCGATAGAAGGGGCAGACCATGGATATGGTGCCAATCCGAAACAAATGCGGAAATGCGGACCATGGATTGTGGAGTTTACCCAGTGGTGTAATAGACATTTGTAAAATGTCTGCAGGATGTTTGGAAGTTGAAAAGGTTCAGCGGTCGTGTCGGGTGCATGACCGTTGAACCTTTTGAAAATATCGGATGTGGCGAAGCCGATTATGAAAATAGGGATTCGGAATTTCGAAACTGGATGGGGGTCATTCCTACTTTTTTCTTAAACAAAGCGTTGAAATTGTTAATGTCATGAATCCCTACCGTATGTGCGATTTTTGAGGCGGGCAGGGTGGTCTTGCAGAGCATGTTTTTTGCCGCGTTAATGCGAAGACAGATAAGGTAGTCGTTTGGCGAAAAACCGGTATATTTTTTAAATTCCCTGGAAAGGTGGTACTTGTTCATGCAGGCAAAGTTCGCAAGATAATCTAGTGTTAAATGGGCGGTGTAGTTGTTGTCCATGTACTGAATCAGATAGCGGATATTTTGCGGAATTTGTGCATGTGTGTTTGTATTTCCCGCACTTAGCAGTAACAAGTGCGTTAGCATGGCGGTAATACAGCTTGAAACCTGCCAGTCGCGATAAAGCTGCGGCGTGCTGTAAAGTCCCAGAAGTTGTTCCAGGTATTGTTGGAAACGGCCTTTTGTGGATTCGTGAAAAACGGCGGAACCACTTTGCAAAAACTGTTTTTGCAGGGCATCACATTGAGGCCCTTGAAGGTGCAGGATTGCCACGTCCCAGTTTCCCTTCGAGACTTTGTAAAAATGCATTTCCCGGCAATCGATGAAAAAGCCGTCCCCCTTGGAAAGCGCGTATGTTTTTTCACGATAAGTAAGGCTGCCCTTTCCCTCGTATGTAAAAGCAACCAAATAAGACGGATAATCCTTTCGTTCGGTAAAAGAAGGAGCCTGATAATGAAACAACGTAAAGCCTTGCATATAATTTAAGTTTTGCCGGGCATATTCCGTGACGGGAGGCCGGTCGAACAAGTGGACGTTGCCGATGATGGTACACTTGGCGTTGGGGAGGTTTCCCTTGCCATAACGTTCGTCCTGCTTTTGCTGTTCCGTGAGAAGAGAGGAGGAAAGTCGTTTCCCCGGGTCATAAAAGGATAATGGGATTTTATCGAACATGGCGTGCTCCTTCCTGAAGAAATTGATACATGGCTTCATGTGGCATGAGTATAACATTATTCTACCAAAAAGGAAAGCATGTCAAGGATAAAACGGCTTGAATTCGAGGAAATGGTCGAAATATGATACAAAATGGAAAAAGATTATGGCGGATGGTGTTATTGAAAATATCATTTTTTGAAAATAAAATAGAGGCAGGACGTGATTGCCGGAGGAGAATGGCAGACGGCAATTTGTGAGAAAGCAAGGAACGCACAGTGAATATCAAAAATTTCAGATTCGTTGTGCCAAGGCGGGAAAGGAGCAAGAATTTCATGAAAAAACAAAAATGGAATCGTAACTGGTATTTTTGGAAGGACGGGAAAGAGGCGGGCAAGTGTCTTGTCAATCTTCCCCATGATGCCATGTTGACAGAGGAGCGTGTGCCGGATTTGGAGAATGGTAATGCTTCTGGTTTTTATCCGGGCGGAAAATATATTTACACAAAGACGTTTTTCGGGGACGAGGCGTATCAGGACAAGACGGTCTTGGTGGAGTTTGAAGGTGTTTACATGAATTCGACCGTTCTGCTGAATGGTGAGGAGGTTGGCGGTTGGATTTATGGGTATACCAATTTTTATGTGGATTTGACCGGCAAAATAAAAATTGGCGGGGAAAACGAGCTGCGCGTCATCGCGGACAATTCGAAGACACCAAATTCCCGTTGGTATTCTGGAAGCGGAATTTATCGGGACGTAAACCTGTATACGGCCGGAAAGGAATATATCGTGCCCGACGGGGTCAGAGTGACGACGGTTTCTTGCAAGCCGGCAGTCGTCCGCATTGAGGTTGAGGCAGAAAAAGCGGCAGATACCGAAATTCTTTGTGAGGTTTATGACGGTGGGGAACAGAAGGTGGCCGAGCGGAAAATTTCCGGGCAGGAGACGGCGTTTGAAATCGAGATTTCGGATGCAAAATTATGGAGCGCGGACGAGCCGAACTTATATGTGTTGAAAACCATGCTTGTGAGAAGGTGTGAGGGAGCGGCAGTAAGTCCCAGGATGGATTTTCCATCCGATGATTTCGGCGGGAATATGGAAATTCTGGACATTTCCGAAGTGAAGTTTGGCATTCGCACTTTGGCGTGGGACGCGGTCAATGGATTTCAGGTAAATGGCAAGACCGTGAAGCTTAAGGGCGGCTGTATTCATCATGACAATGGACCGCTAGGGGCGTGTTCTGTTTACAAGGCGGAGTATCGCCGTGTGAAAAAATTGAAAGAATTGGGATTTAACGCCATCCGTTATTCCCACAATCCGACGGGCAGACTGTTCCTTGACATATGTGACGAGGTGGGGATGTACGTGCTGGATGAGACGTTTGACCAATGGAAGTTGCCGCAGTCAACATATGATTATGCCATGTATTTTGACGCGGAATGGAAGAAGGACGTGGCGGCGCTGGTGAAAAAGGATTACAGTCATCCTTGCGTCATCATGTACTGTGTGGGAAATGAGATTACGGATACGGGGCTGCCGCATGGGGCTCTGCTTTGCAAGGCCATTACGAGTGAGTTCAAATCGCTGGATACAAGCAGGCCGGTGACGATTGCCAATAATGTCTTGTTGTCCGTGATGGCCAAGAACATGGCGGAGAAAAAGGCCAAAGAGGCGGCGAAAGCCGAAGAGCAAAGCGCGGTCGAAAAGCAAAAGGCCGAAGAAAGCGAGAAGGCAGAAGAGAAGAACGTGGGAAGCCAGGATGTCAACAACGTGCTGACGCTTTTGCCGAAAATCATGGCATCCATCACGGCGGAGAATCAGGAGGAACTGTTAAAGGGCGTGTTTGAGCCGGTCGACATCGTGGGTTATAACTATGGGGAGACGTGGTATGAGAAAACGCACGAAATGGTTCCGGAGAGGGTGTTCTTAAGTTCCGAGACATTTCCGCGCATGATTGGAAGCAATTGGAAGCGCGTGGAGGAAAACGATTATCTTATAGGTGACTTTATGTGGACGGCGTGGGATTATCTGGGCGAGGCGGGTGTCGGACTGCCGTTTTATGGCTCGGCGCAGGCACCGTTTTCCAAGGAATACCCGTGTCTGACGGCAGGGTGTGGCTGTGTGGATTTGACGGGATACGTGGAGAGCCAGGGATATTATACGTCCGTCGTGTTCGGAACCTATAGGAAACCATATATTGGCGTAAGGCCGGTCGACCATGCGGGAGAAGAATACACGGTTGGCCGTTGGCGTTTGACGGACGCGGTGAATAGTTGGACGTGGCCGGGACAGGAAGGAAAGACGGCGGAGATAGAAGTATACAGCATCGGGGTGGAAGTGGAATTGTATCAGGACGGCGTGTCGCTTGGCCGGAAATCGCTGGAGGAATGCAGGGCGTTTTACCAGACGGAGTATAGGCCGGGAAAACTCACGGTCATAAGCTATGAGGAAAATGGAGCCGAGATAGGCAGAGAAAGCCTGGTGACGGCAAAGGAAACGGAAAGGCTGACCCTCGTGCCGGAGGAGCATGTGATGAAGGCGGACGGAGAGGACCTGGTTTATGTCAATATCCAGATTACGGATGAGGGTGGTATCGTGAAACTACTAAAAGACCGTAAAATTTCCGTATGGGTGGAAGGCGCGGGGAAGCTTCGTGCGTTGGCAAGCGGCAATCCCGAGACGACGGAGAAATTTTCAGACGCGGCGTACACGTCCTATCATGGAAGAATGCTCGCAATTGTACAGAGCAATGGCGAAAAAGGTATCGTCAAGGTGCATGTAAGCGCGGAAGGCGTGGAAGAGGCAAGTGTGGAACTGGAAGCAAAATAAAAAATTGCTTTGCGAAAAGGACTTCGGGGAGAATTTAATAAAATAGAAATCAGGAGGAAGGAAAACGAAATAGGAGAAAGGAGAGGTGTAAGTTAAAATGAAATATACAGAGATTCCTTATGTGGATAAAAAAGTATCGAGGATTATTTTCGGAACGGCGATGGCACCTTTTATAATGGGCGGTGACGGAAATGACTTGCTGGACGCGGTATATGCGTTAGGCGTAAATACATTTGACATGGCGCGAAATTATATGGCGGCAGAGCTGTCGGTCGGAAGGTGGCTGGAAGAAAAAGGAATGAGGGACAAGGTGGTTCTGCTTTCCAAGTGCGGACATCCAAGCATTTTCGGCAGGAAAAGAATCAATGAGCAAGATATACGTAAGGATTTTAGAAAGACGAGCGGTTATTTGAAAACGGACTATATTGATATCTACCTGCTTCATCGGGACGATCCGGAAACGAAAGCGGGAGACATCGTGGAGATTTTCAACGCGTTGCATGCAGAAAGGAAAATAGGGGCGTTTGGTGGTTCGAACTGGACGTTTGAAAGAATTGCCGAGGCGAATGAATATGCATATAAGCATAATCTGATTCCGTTTACGGTGTCAAGCCCGAATTTTGGCTTGGCGGACCAAGTGGCAGACCCATGGGGTGGGGGTTGCGTATCCATTTCCGGATCGGCAGGAGAGAAAGCCAGGGAGTGGTATCAGGAAAATCAAATGCCGGTAATTGCGTATTCAAGCCTTGGAAGAGGCATGTTCTCTGGAAAGGTGAAGAGTACGGATAAAGACAAGGTTGCACAAATTTTGGATGACGTGGCGATAAAGGGCTATGTCAGCGATAATAATTTTGAACGTTTACGCAGGTGCGAGGAACTGGCGATGGAAAAGGGATGTGCGGTGTCCCAGATTGCGATGGCATGGATTTATAATCAAAAACTAAATACGTTTGCCGTTGTCAGTACTTCAAAAGGTGAGCGGATGCGGGAAAATATTGACGCGTTGGACATGAAACTGACAGAGGAAGAAATGATGTATCTGGATTTGAAAAAGGAGGTGAGATAAAAATGAAAATCAGTTTGATGACATTGACCATGTTCTTGCGCGCGTTCATAAAATTTCAACTTGACCACGACATGGAGGATTTGTTGGAAACGTATGAGGAAATGATGGAGTTGGTTTCGGAAACGGGTTATGAAGCGGTGGATGTGACCAGCATGGAAACGGCATTGTTTACGTTGGACGGCGTGAAGGGAATTTTGGATAAAAATCATTTGAAGGTCAGCAGCTATATTTATATGGCATGCTTTACCCAGATGGACGAAGCGGGTATGGAGGAACGGATTGAATCGGCTAAAAAAGCGGTGGATACGGCGGCCTCCCTGGGAACAAACATAATCATGCTGGTTCCCCAGGCGCAATCGGAAATTGGAGAATATGAACCGAAGGCGATTCGCGCACAAATGATTAAGCATTGGATTCCGATTATGGCATATGCAAAGGAAAAAGGAATGCACGCGGTCGTGGAGGACACGCCGGATTTAAAACTTCATTTCTGCAAGGCGGAGGACGTAAAAGAGGTGTTGGATGCGGTTTGTGGGTTGGAGTTGGTGTATGACAGTGGAAACATGCTTTTGGTAGAGGAAAATCCGGTAGAATATTATGAAAGTTTCGCGGATAGGGTCGGCTATGTTCATTTGAAGGATATGCGGATTGCGGCACCGGCGGAGGGGTATGCGGATACCGCGCTGGACGGAACGAAAATGAAAGGCGCATGTACGGGAACCGGAATGGTAGATTTGAAAGCCGTTGTGAAATGCATAAAAAGGCATGGTTATGAAGGTTATATGACGGTGGAGTTTGCAAATGGGGCAGATGGGGATTTCAGAAAGAATTTGATTGAAAGCAGGAAATACGTGGAGGCCTTGATGTAAAAGAAATATCGGGGCGGATAAGACAAGAAATAACGACGATTAGAAATCTAAGGAGGAAGAAAAAAATGAGTGAAGGAACAAAGAAAGGACGTAACATGAGTCCGGACGCGGCATTGCCGTTGTACGAGAAGTTGGGGTATCTGTCGGGGGCGACGGGAGTCGGTATTTTTCAGGCACTGTTCGGGACGTTCATGCTCGTGTATTACACGAACGTGGCGCATGTCAATCCAGGAATCGCCGCCACGGTAATCGCGGTTTCCCGTATTTTTGACGGTGTTTCAGATTTGATTATGGGACGGCTCGTGGATAAGACGAAAAGCAAATACGGAAAGGCGCGTCCGTGGTTTTTGCGGATGATTATTCCGGCATTTATTTGCACGGTGCTCGCGTTCTGGCAGCCGACGGGACTGGAAGGAACGGTGCAATTGATTTACATGTTCCTGACGTACAACCTCGCGGTCACGATTTGCAACACGGCCATCGCGGTTCCAGAGCAGTCGCTGATCAGCTATGCGACATTGAACGCGAAGTCGCGAAGCAGTTTGGGCGGCATGCACATGTTGGGTGTGAACGTCATCGTGGCATTGGTCGTCACGAGTAATTTTTTGAAGGTCAGCACGGCGATTGGCGGCGGCGACCCGTACACGCAGGGCGGCTTTACGACTACGATTATCATTTGCATGGTACTTTATGCGGTGCTTTCTCTGATTTGTTTCTTTGTAATGCGGGAGCGCGTGTCAAACATCAGTACCGAGGAAGAGGAAGAAAAGGCAAAAGCAAATGACGTGCCGATGCAGAAGGTGTTAAAATCTTTGTTTACAAACAAATACTGGCTGATTTGCACGGGCATCACGATTCTTGTTTATATTCTGATGGGCGCGACGAGCGGAACGACCGTTTATTATGCGGAGCATGTGGCGGGAAATCTGGAATTGCAAGGTTCGATTACGTCCATCTATACGCTGACGATGTTGGCGGCACTTCTGATAACGATTGTACTTATTATCGGAAGGTTGGGAAAGCGCAACACGATTATCCTGGGCATGGGTATTGCGGTGGTTGGATACTTCCTGCCGGTTATCACGCATACGCCGCTCATGCTGCATGTAGGCGGGGCACTTCGCGGTATCGGTTTTGGTATCTCCAGCGTGCCGGTCGGGTCAATTTTGCAGGACTCGCTTACATATGGACTCTGGCGTGACGGTTTTTCAGCGGTCGGAATGGGTAATGCGGCGGCATCGTTTGGCAACAAGCTCGGCACGGCACTCGGGACGGCGGTTCTTGGCTGGGTACTGCAGCTTGGCGGATTCGTAAGTGACGCGGCGACCCAGAGCGCGTCGGCGGTGAGCTCGATTACGTTTATGTTTGCCATTTTCCCGACGATTGTCTGTGCGGCAATCCTGGTGCTGTCTTTTATCTATGACCTTGACGGGGAGAAATATACGAAAATCGAGGCGGCGATTAAGGAAGGAAAATTCGGGGAAAACAGAGAGCGAGAATAATTTTTTGTGCTATAGGAAACTTCGTTCCAAAGTAGTGGACTTGTCGCGAATGACGGCTAGAATATCATTCATCAGTAAGTGATAGTTCTTAAGGACTATCACTTTTTAAATGAAGGGATGGGGTACGCAAGATTGGTGAAAGAGAAATTACGAACCATGCCTAAACACCATCCCCTGAAAGGTTGCCGTTTCATCTCCGTTTTTGCAGGAAAACTGCATGTGAGTGCCCCGTTCCTGGATAAAACCCGCGTGATTTAGGGCGCATTTCAGTCCGGCATAAGCGTCATCTTCCTCATAACGCTCTATGCTGATCAGATGTCCTTTTGTTTTTAGCAGTTCTGAGAGCTCGGCCGCATATTTTTTATGACGTTCTGTCAGTTCCGGCAGTGCGAGGGCATGTTTTGTTACTTCTTCACAAAGCGGTCTGAATGCGGCATTTTCATGTGCGGTACGGCAGGAAAGCAGGGTATCGCAGCTTTTGGACGGCAGTGTCCCCGGTTCCATAAACTGCACGTTGCTTATCTGGAGACGCTTGGCGAGTTCCTTTGCAACGTGGATGGCATTTGGAGAAAGTTCGATGCCGGTGACCTGGGAATCGGGATGGCGCAGTGCAAGAAAGCAGGTCAGGATGCCGTTCCCGCAGCCGATATCGAAAATATTTCCGCAAAAAAAATGGTCGTGCCGAAGCAAATATTCCATGGCTCTGCGGAAAAACACGCGGTCATAAAAAGAAGATGCCAGAAGGCTCATTTCCGGACTTTGGTTTAGATAGTCCACAAGTGCTTCCTGACGGCGAAGATAAGGAGTGTCCTTTGACCCGCGTAGCAGCCGTTCTTCTGCCCGGTCAAACAAGGCGTTCAGATTGTCGATATGCCTGCCGCCTTCTTCTTGTCCATAAGCTTCAATCAGTGCAGTATCCAGTTCATTGATTTTTCGGATGCCGATGCATGCAAGATAGTCTGTAATTTCCGGATTTGTCATATTATACTCCTTACGTTTTTTTGCTTTATATAGTGAGCGACAAATTATTTTGCCGCTTACTATATCATGCTTAGTTTATCACGGATTTTTAAACTCAACAACTACATATTTGAAAAAAGTCAGGCGGGATTGAATTTGTAATGGAGAAATGGTATTATGATATTGACTCGCAATAACTGCACTAAAAAGAAAGATTTTTAAAAATTGGTATGAAAATAGAACCAGCCCATAGCTGGCATGGGAACAACATCTGTTTAAAATTATGCTGCTTTAGCTATAAGT
>CATLEQ010000051.1 GCA_949915905.1 uncultured Lachnospiraceae bacterium
TGTTCTTCCTGCGCTCACTCACGAGACGCCGCACGTCAATTTCCGTATAAACCACGTCATTGACAAACCGCTCGGCCTCCGCCAAAATCACGCCGTTTTCCGCGATAATGTTATGGCCGCCAAATACCAGGTCCGTCGTCGACTCCCCTTCTCCGGCATTGGCATAAATATATCCGGCAATCAACCTCGCGGACTGCCCGCTAATCAATTCCCGCCGATAAACATCCTTTCCCACCGTCTCGTCGCTGTCCGAACAATTGACGATAATCGTCGCGCCTTCTCTTGCCGCTTGTATGCTCGGCGGTTCCAAGGCCCAGACGTCCTCGCAGATTTCCGCGGATACCACCAGTTCCTCCATGCCCGCCGACTGAAATAAAAGCCGCGGCCCGAACAAAACCCGCTCCCCCTCGAACCAGATTTCCCCGGCCTTTACCGGTCCCGGCGTGAACTGGCGCATCTCATAAAACTCACTGTAATTCGGCAAAAACGTCTTTGTCGTAAATCCAAGAATCCGCCCCCGATTCAACGCCGCCGCCACATTGTAAAGCTTTCCGTCCACCATCAGGGGCGCCCCGACAAATACCAGCATGTCTTTCTCTTTCGTATATGCGGCAATCTGCAAAACCGCCTTTCTGGCTTTCCTAAGAAGCACGTCCTGCAAAAAAAGGTCGCCGCACGTATACCCCGTCACGCACAGCTCCGGAAACACCACGATTTTCGCATGCTCGCGTCCCGCCTCCTCAATCGCCTTACAAATTTCGCTTGTATTATATGCCACGTCCGCCACGCGAATGTTCGGCGTTACGGCCGCCACCTTGACAAAACCATGTTTCATGGATTTCCACCGTTTTCCTTTCTCTCTTATTTCCTTGACTTCAGTTCACGCAGCTCCTCAACTTCGAATTGATACGCCGTGTTACAGAAATGACATTTCACCTCAATCGGCACGCCGTCATCTATCATCGCCTGAAGCTCGTCCTTTCCCACGCTGATCAATGCCTTTTCAATCCGCTTCTTGGAACAATTGCAAGAAAATTCGGCCGGTAACGTGTCCGTAACTTCCACGTCCAATCCTTCCAGCACCTGCCCAAGCATTTCCTCCGGCGTGTGTCCGTGATCCAACATGGCCGTCACGGACTTTACCCTTCCGATATTTTCTTCCAGCTTGCAAAGTACCTCGTCCTCAATGAACGGCATCACCTGTATGATAAACCCGCCCGCACAGCGCACGGTATTGTCCTTCTCCATCAAGACACCCAATCCCACCGATGACGGCACCTGCTCCGAAGTGGCAAAATAATAGGTCAAATCCTCCGCGATTTCTCCCGTCTGCAAAACGGTTTGGCCACTGTATGGCTCTTTCAATCCCATATCTTTGATTACGCTAAGAACGCCTTCGCCTACGGCACCTCCGACATCAAGCTTTCCGTTTTTCGCCGGAAGCATCACGCACGGATTATGTGCATATCCCTTGACCGTCCCTTTACTGTCCGCCGTGACGGTCAAACCGCCAATCGGGCCGTTGCCGCGTATCTGCAACGTCAGCATATCGGTCGGATTCTTCATCATGCTTCCCATCATCACGCCGCCCGTCAAAAGCCTTCCCAACGCCGCGGTCGCCACCGGACTGGTCTTATGGTGTTTCCTGGCCGTCTCCACAAGAAGCGTCGTCCTGGCCGCAAAAGCACGAATCTGCGCATTCGCGGCAGTCGCTCGTACAATGTAATCTTCCATTTATCCTTTCGCCGGAACACATTCCCGGCACTCCTCCCTTTTTATTTTTATTCTCGTCATTTGATGTTGGTAATCAAGCGGATATTCGCAATCCGCTTCGCTATTTGCTCATAACCTCATTGCCACTTCGCGGCATTTCAGTGGGCGCTTGTACTCCCACTGAAACAGGAAAGTCCGACCCCCGCTTTAAGAAGCGGGGGACTTCCCTGATGAGGTTAAAACGCACCGCAAATCCACTCTCTTCACTCATTTTCCATGTTCTCTTGCAATCACGTAAACCCGCTCGCTCTCCGCCCCCGGCTCCTGATGTGTCAATGCGTCATATGCCGCCACGAATTCCAATCCGGAACGTGCAATCAAGGTTTTCATTTCTTCTGGCGTATATGCCCGCTGATAATGGGTTTCCTGCAATTTTCTGCAAACCTCCTGCCCCGTTTGCGCACAAAGCCCCGCATCCCGAATGAACAAAGTCAATTCATATTCATTCATCCGCTCTTCTTCATAATAATAGTTGTCCCATATAAAGCTGCAGTCCGCGCGCTCCTCGGCAATCACGCCGTCACCAAGCACCTCCCGGTACTTATACTCCGTGTTAAAGTCAAAAATAAAAATACCTTGCGGATCCAGATAATTGTTTACCAGCCGAAACACCTGCAAAAGCTCCTCCGGTTCTGTCAAGTAATTCACGGAGTCACAGATACTTACCACCGCCCGCACCGTGCCATACAGTTCAAACTCCCGCATGTCCTGCAATAGATACAAGATATCGTGCCCGGACGCTTCCCGCTTATTCGCCGCAATCTGCAGCATTTCCTCCGAATTATCAACCCCGGTCATGTCATAGCCGCAAGCCGCCAGATATTCCGTCATGGTGCCGGTGCCGCACCCCAAGTCCAGCACCAATCCGTCAGAAATCCCGTATTCCTCAAGCAGCCCATGCAAATACCCGCCCCACTCGTCATAAGGCACATTGTCCATGAACGTGTCATATACCGCCGCAAACCCCGTATACGCATCCATAAAGCATATAAACTCCTTTTCCCTCGACAGTCTCCTTGTGGCTTGTATACTGAGCGGCAGATTAAACTGCCGCTTAGTATAACAAACATTATCTGCATTTATTTTGCCATAGCCCCGCCCTTCTGTCAACAATTTTACTTGTTACGTTATTTTAATACACGTCCGCCCCAAATGGCATCAGTGCCAGTTTTGCCAGCTTGAAGTGCTGCATTCCGAACGGAATTCCGATTACCGTCACGCACAAAATCGCACCGAACACCGCGTGTTCCAATGCCAATGGCAAACCGGAAACCAACAGCCAGATCAGATTCAGTAAAAACGAACCCGCTCCCCCGCCGTACCGTACCTCCTTGCCAAACGGGAAAAAACTAAGCGTGGCAAACTTAAAGCATTGCAGTCCCACCGGAATTCCCACGATGGAAATGCACCACAAGCACCCTGCCAGACACCAGCTCAATCCGCTAAACACACCGCCGCACACAAACCATAAAACATTACCCAAACATCCCATAATCCGATCTCCTTTCTTTTATCCACTGTTGCTATTCACACACAACCAATTCATACCTATACGCACCTATCGTACCTGATGGCACTCCGGTTCTGCTCCTTACAAGTAAGAACTTCTTAATACATCCTCTGCAAGTCCACCAGCAAGGACTCCACCCTGACAATCGCCTCGTCCACCTGGTTCCGCGCCTCGTTAATCTTCGACTGCACGAGAAAATCCGCCACCAGTCCGTCGAAAAACAAGTCTGCGAATGAGAGGAACGAGCCGATTTCCATCCGTAAATCCATTGACACGTTCACGTCCCGAAGCTCTTTCTGAAATCTTCGCATGTCATTCTTTGCATCTTCCATGTACCCGGCCGCGTCATCCATCTTGGAATGCTTAATCCATGTGGAGACGAAACCTCCGCCAATCATGTCGACGATTCCCCAGTTTTTCGCGCTGTCCAGACATTTTTGCGCTTCCCTAAGGCTTTCTAACGCCCGCCTTCCGGCTGCAACCGCCTCTTGTACTTCTCTTTTCCTTCTGTTCTCTTCCATAAAAACCGCTCCTTCTCTGCGACAGGCCTATCATGATAAGAACCAAAAAGGGAATCCATTTTTCTCTTAAGTTCTCCGATAAGAATTTTGGATAAGAAAAAGACTCTTATCATGATTCCTGTCATAATAAAAGTCTTGCAATCTCATTTGATACGGATGCCTCTTAGCATCGGTTGACGATTTCAAATCCACCTTTTTATCGGTGTTTCGCTACTCCCTTTTATTTTTGTGAGGGTGAACTACGCCCCGGCTTGCCATGAGCCGTTCACTTGTTAAAAATATAACACATTGTTATCTATTTGTCAAGACAATTGCTGAATTTTTCTGAATTTCTTCCGCCTCCTCCTGTCCGATAATCTTATGCTTCACCATGCTCGTCAACACTTGCGCCGCCCGCTGCGCGGCCAACTCCTCATTTTCATCCGGCGAATAGACCGACGGCGCGTTTGGCACCCCTGCCAGCACGGCCGACTCATAGTCCGTCAGTTCCGAGGGAATCTTGTCAAAATACCCTTTGGCCGCATCATAAATCCCATAGTAGCCGCTGCCAAAATAAGCCGTATTCACGTACAATTCAAAAAGCTCTTCCTTACTGTATTTTTCCTCCATGGCAATTACGACGAAGATTTCCGCCACCTTGCGCTCAATCAGCTTCTCCTGCGTAAAGAACAAATTTTTTGCAAGCTGCTGCGTGATGGTACTCCCGCCCTCCTTAAAAGACATCGACTTTAAATCCGTCACGATGGCACGGCAAATGGCAATCGGATCAATCCCCGGATGCTCCATAAACCTATGATCCTCCACGGATATGACCGCGTCAATATAAAACTGTGGCAACTCGGAATACTTTGTAAAATGCTCCGTCGCACAAATTTCATCCACTCTTTCCTCGATGGATGTCTGCGACATGGCCTCCTGGTACATTTTGTAACCCTTGACACCAAATATAATGCCGACCACCATTGCCATGCACACCAACATGGTAATCAAAGTCAATAACGCCTTCCTAATCGGATGTCTTTTTTTCGAATATCCTTTTTTCATTTGTACATCAACTCCTTCCCTTGCTAAGCTAAGCATAACAGAGTGAACGAAACTTGTACACTTACAGTTACTGTCAGATTTATGGTAAACGCAAGCGTTTTTTCGTTTCCTATATGTTACAAGGAACTGACAATCGAATAATACGCCTTTGACGTAATCTGGTACACCAGCGTGTAAAACATGGCAAACACCAACACGCAGATTCCCGTCACGATGATTAACAATTTCAAGTTTACAAATCCAAATAGAATCAGCATCTTATATACCAGCGGAAAGGCAAATGCCAGATGAACCACCGCCGCCAAGAGCGGAAGGAAAAACACCGTCAGCACTTGCGAATTGATGCTCTTCCTGATTTGTTTTTTCGTCATGCCGACCTTTTGCATGATTTCAAACCGCGCCTGGTCCTCATATCCTTCTGATATCTGTTTATAGTACATCATCAGTACCGCCGCCAAAATAAATACCAGCCCCAACATGATTCCCAGGAAAAACAGTCCGCCGTAAAGCTCATAGAAACCGGCGCGTTCCGCCGCCACACATTCACACCCATAACCATACGGCGACGTTCCGCCGTTTTCTTCTGTCATGCGCTCGGTCAATGCCTGCACCTTTTCGCTCATCCCGTTAAATATGATTTCCTGCTTCTCATCGTCACAGTCCACATCCACGCCATAGCACCAATGCTTTTGCATCAGCATAGAGCCGCTTTCCTTCACCTCGTCAAGCCACGGTGCCAACGCCTCGCCCACGTCCGGCACGATGATATACATGCTCGGCATCACCTGCATGCTGTCTACGCCATTCTCCATGAACTTTTCCACTTGTTTCTTTATCTTCCACGTCTTTGCCTGCCCGCCGTCCTCCAGCGTAATCGTATCATGGGGATAGACAACCTTGGACACATAACAAAGGGCTTCTCCGTCCGAAAGTGTCTCCTTTGTACCCGCCAGCCGATTATAGTCATCCAGCGATATCACGAACATCTGCCACGTGCTCCCGATCTCAAATCCCCTCTCTTCGTTAAGAGAAAGGTACATTTTATCTTCCGCGCCGTATCCGGCAAAGTCCACGACACTGTAATCCAATACATTTTCCACGGTTTCTCCGTGTTCCTTCGCGCTCTCTTCTACAAGGCCGCGAAGCTCCCTGGCATATTCGGAATCGGATACGTCGGTATCATTTCCCGAGATGTCAAACATGATATTCCGTGGATAGCGTTCGCGCAGGCTGTCCTCCATGCCAATGTAAAGGCAGCTCGTGGACATCAGCATCACCAATACCATCGTACAGAGAATGCAGATGGAAGCCAGGCTGGCACCATTTCGCTTCATTCGATATCCCATGGAAGAAACCGAGACGAAATGATTTGCCTTATAATAATAGCGCTTATTTTTCTGCAACAAACGGCACAAGGCCACGGAACCGGCAATAAACAAAAGGTAGGTTGCCATGATGACCATGATGACCGCCACAAAAAAGATAAGGAGCGCCTGCACCGGATCCTCAAGGGATACCGCCAGATAATAGGCAATTGCCAAAACGACAATCCCCACCAGGGCAAACAGCCAGTTTACCTTCGGCGGCTTCTCCCCCTCCTGCTCGCTGTGCAAAAGCTCCATCGGATTGGAATTCCAAACCTGGTACAGCATATTGAGCAGCAACAAGATAAATATTATCATAAATTGTTTTGTCGTATCTACAACCGCTTGCAATGAAATGGACAAGATAAAATCACTTTCTATCCGCAAAATGTTTATCATGACCAGCTCCGCCAGCTTTGACAGCAGGATGCCCGTAAAAAGACCCATTATCATGGACAGCACGCTGATAATCAAACTCTCCCAGCACAAAATCCACGACAGACTTCGCTTTCCCATGCCCAGAATATTGTAAAGCCCGAACTCCTTCTTCCTTCTCTTGGTCAAAAAGGAATTCGTATAAAACAAAAAGATAAGAGAAAAAACGAAAACCACCCCGCATCCAAGCATCAGGATGCTCGTCATCACTCCCCCGCCTTTCATCTGCCCCAATATAGGGCTCGTCGTCAAATACGAGATAATATAATACATCGCCACCATTCCGGCGCAAGTTAAGATGTAAGGTAAATAAAATCGACGATTGTTGCGAATTCCCGTCCATGCCAGCTTTGCATAAAACCGGCCGCCAGTCACGTTCGTACCTTGTCTTTCTTTTTTTGAGCCGGATTTTCCTTTTTGGCTCGAAGGAAGATCTCCTATAATTGCCGGATTCTTATGCTCGCTCATGCCCGTTCACCTCCCGTTGTCAAGACGGTCAGCGTATCGGAAATCTTCTGATACATCTGCTCGTAGGAACTGTCACCGCGGTAAATCTGGTGGTAAACCTCCCCGTCCTTGATAAACAACACGCGCCCCGCGTGGCTGGCCGCCTTTACGGAATGCGTCACCATCAAGATGGTCTGTCCTGCCATATTGATTGCCCCAAACAGTTTTAAAAGCTCATCCGTTGCCCGCGAGTCCAAGGCTCCCGTCGGCTCGTCGGCCAGAATCAGCCGGGGATTCGTAATCAACGCCCTCGCCACGGCCGCCCTCTGCTTTTGTCCGCCCGACACCTCGTACGGATACTTTTTCAAAAGCTCCGTGATGCCAAGCTGCGCCGCAATCGGCTCCAGCCTCGCCTTCATCTGCGCATAACCATTTCCCGCCAGCACAAGCGGCAGATAAATATTATCTTCCAGAGAAAATGTATCCAATAGATTGAACTCTTGAAATACAAATCCGAGATGGTCACGGCGAAAATTGGCAATCGCCGACTCCTTGATTTTTGCCAAATCCTGGCCGTCCAAAAGCACCTTGCCCCCGGTCGGCTTGTCTAATGCCGCCAGGATATTTAAAAGCGTCGTCTTACCGGAGCCGGATTCGCCCATGATGGCGATGGATTCGCCCTCCTCCACGCTAAACGTTACATTTTTAAGTGCCTCGACCTTATTCCCACCAAAACGTGTCGTATAAATTTTCTTCACATGACTTACTTCCAACAGACTCATGGTTTATATCCTCCTACTCTGAGCACCTGGTACTCTTCATTTGACAATATTATTATAGAAAAAAGAAAAATGTATCGCCATCGAATCGACTTACATTTTTCTCCGAATTCCTTACGCTTCCGTAAGATTTATGTTATTTTTTGCGCTCTTGCATTCCAAACAAGGATACTCCTGCCTCTTATGCCTGCCGCAAGTGCGATGCCCCGCTCACTCCCTGACTTCCCGCTGTTCCAGGTTGATTCGAATGGCCGTTCCCCCATCCGGCACGGACTCGGCACTGATTTTGTGCCCCAGGTTGGTGCAAATGCGCCGGCAAAGGTACAGTCCCAGTCCGCTCGCCTTTTTATCACTCCGCCCATTATAACCGGTATAACCTTTTTCAAAAATGCGCGGCAAATCCTCCGGCGAAATCCCGATTCCGGTGTCACGGATGCAAAGCGTCCGTGGACGCTCCATCTCGATTGTGACGACGGCCTCTCGATTTTTCCCGGCCCGGGTCAGCGGGCGCGTATATTTTATGGCATTGGACAAAATCTGCTCCACCACGAAAAGAAGCCATTTTTCATCGGTCACCACCGTCGTTTCAAGCGGCTTATAATTCAGCCGGATTCCCAGAGAGACAAACTGTCCGGCAAATTTGCGAACCGCCTGCCGCACGACCCCGTCCAAGTCCACTTTACACAGCACAAAATCCGTAGAATCCGAATCCAGGCGCAGATAACAGAGTACCATGTCGACATACTGTTCAATCCGCTGCAGCTCCGTCGTCACTTTCCGTGACAGTTCACTGTCCTCGCTTTGCAGGGTCAGGCGCATGGAGGCAATCGGTGTCTTGATTTGATGCGCCCACGTCGTGTAGTAATCCACCATGTCCTCGAACCGTTTCTCCATCTGCTCCCTTAAAGCAATGTTCTCGTCCCGGATTCCGAAAATAAGTTGCTGATAGTCCTTCTCCTCCTGCAAAAAAGCCTCAGGCAAATCTTCCATCAGCTCCGCCGTCAACTCCTGCATCTCCACAAGCCGCTTATGCTTGCGATATGCCCCCCGGCAATCCAGCACCAGAAGGAGACTTCCCACCGCGCCGCACAATATCGCCGGATAATATACCGCCTCCAACGGAAGATGATACAGACCAAAAACAAGTAAAAAAATCAGGCAGAACAGAAAAAGGACAAAGATTCCCTTTCGTCTCTGCCTTACATATTGTGCAAAAAAAGCCATCTCGCCGCCTCTCCCTTCTATCCCGTCACAACGTCACATCACCTTTCATCCCACAAGATAACCGACCCCGAACTTTGTCTCGATGGCACCCGAAAGACCTGCCGTCTCCAGCTTCTTACGAAGGCGGTTCACATTGACCGTCAATGTATTTTCATCAATATAGTCATCTGTTTTCCAGAGCGTCTCCATCAGCTTTTCCCGGCTGACGACTTTTCCCTTGTTTTCCAGCAGGGTGAGCCAGATACGGTATTCATTTTTGGAAAGGGAAATCTGTTCCCCGTTGTAACTAAGCGTCTGGTCACCCGTATTTAAGATGGCTCCCCGATACTCCAGTACCGGTATCGTCGTCGCGAAATCATAAGTACGCCGCAACATCGCTTGTACCTTGGCTATCAGCACGCCCTGGTCAAACGGCTTGGCAATGAAATCGTCCCCGCCCATATTCATCGCCATCACGATATTCATATTGTCGGAGGCCGAGGAAATAAAGATTACCGGCACTTTGGACACCTTGCGAATCTCGCTGCACCAATGATAGCCATTATAAAACGGTAACACGATGTCCATGAGAACCAAATGCGGGTTATATGCGGCAAACTCCGCCATGACCTCGCGGAAATTATGCACGCATTCCGCCTCCAGTCCCCATGTCACCGCCTGCGTCTGCACCGCCTGGGCGATTCCCATGTCATCTTCCACGATTAAAATCCGATACATGTCACCCTCCATATCCCGTCGTGCTGCCAAGGAACCGAGAATTCCCCCACGCGTCCAAAGCATACACGTTTATATAATAAGTACCGTCATGATACCAGAATTTCCCCCGAGGAATATCAATCCGATAAACGCCGTCTTCCGCCTCATATCCCCAGACAACGACACTGTTGCCTCCGCCCATATCTAAGGACACACGGGCATAAATCAAGTTTCCTTCCATATTGGGCTCCTTGATATCGCTTACGGTTACCGGCAAAATTTCCTCGCCGTCCTGTACATTCCACGCCACAAGACGTATCTTGGAGTAATCCTCCTGCAAATAGTTTTTATCAACCACCTGCAGTCCCGTTACCAAACTTTCCAGCATCCATGTCCTTTTTGAGAGTTCCGCGCTGACATAACTTACGCCAAAACGCTCCACCAGCGTCTCTTCCCCTGAAAACAAATCCGTCCCCATTCCCAGGCGGTTTCCCTCGATTTCCACGCCAAGTGCCGCCAGGGTGGTCGGAAAAAGATCCAGTGTCGCGTACTCCCGATAGCCCTCCGACTGTGTTTCCACCGCCGGATTAATAAACGTCACATAGGTTTTCCGCGTATAATCCGCATCCACGTCCTCGCAAAAATCTGCGTCCATCGTTAAATGGTCCCCGGCCAGCACGATGGTCGTGTTTTCGTAAAAATCCTGCGCCTGCACCCACTCGATGAACTCCGCCACCTGGCGGCTGGAACAAGCCATGACATCGGCGTAAACATTTTCACCAAACTCGTCCTCACATTGCTCGCAGTAATATCCGTCCTCAAAATGCGTGTCCACCGTCAACATCGTCAGGTTGAACGGTTCTTCTGAAGCTGACAACTCCTCCAATTCCTGCTTGGCAAATTCAAATAACTTTTGATCCTCATATCCCCACCAGACATTATAATCCTCGGGAATCCATCCCACTTCCCTCGCATATTCATAATCCTTGATTTGATAATCTCCATGCCCCGTATAGAAAACCCGGCGGCTTCCAAACGTCGCGTCCGAACCGATCAACAAGGTTTGCGTATACCCTTCCGCGCTTAGGATGTCCCCTATCGTCGTAGTTTGCGGCATAAACGAATTACCGGACGCCTCGGCCTCCGTCGTCGCACCGATGGACGTAATGAGCGGAAGTCCCGAGGACTGCCCATACATGGCCGCCGCCGTCCATGTCGTGTTCGGCATCGTATATCCGCCGTTTAACGTTTCCTCTGTCCCCGAAAAATCTTCATATTCTTGTGCCAACGCCGTCAGCTCCGGAATGCAGTTAAAATCAAATCCGCCCCCATTTTCCATATCCGCGTAGGTTATCTCCATGGATTCCAGGTAAATATAAATCAAGTTCCGCTTTTCCTCCGGGAAAACCAGCTCCGTTTCCAAAGGATTGGCATAATAGACATTGACAAAATCCGAGCTGGTAGTCTGGTTTTTCAAATAATTACCGATGTCCAGACGATTCCAGGTAATTAAAAACGCCATGCAAAGCGCCCCCGCAGCCGCCAGCGAAATCCCTTTTAAAGCCTTTCTGCGCCCCACTTTTCGCGTCGCGACCAAAAGAAGCAACATAAACGCCAGGACCAACACGTCCATCGGAATACAAGAAATGATATAATCCTCTATCATCTCCATGTTGGTTCCTTCTATCGGCGCGGTCAACTGGTAGACCAACTCCTCCATCGACAGATGCTGCCACGTCTCAAACATCCACGCAATGCTGGTACAAAGAATGGTTGCCAAAATACCAAAAAGAACTACAATCACAGCTTTCAATGTCCGAAAAAACATGTTTTCTTTTGTTCCTTTCCCGAATTGTTCTCTTTACTGTTACTCTATTCACAGCTCTTCCATAATCCTCCGGATTCGTTCTCGCTCCTTTCTGGCCATCCGGAGCTTCCGCGCCCGCTCCCTGCGAATGGCCAAAATCCGCCAATAGGTTCCGGCGACCGCCGCCAAGGCCAAAACCGCGACCATCACGATAGGAATGACCTGCTTTAACTCCATGCGTCCCAAAGCCATCCAATTCTCCTTTATGGTCTGCATGGTCTCCTTCTTTCCTTCCATCGTCCCGTCATCCGGCACATTTGGCTCATTTGTCGTATCCGCCACGCCCAACGTGTCCGCCGGAATGTCATAGGGAACCATTGTCTTGTAAACACAAGCCGTCCGCCTCCCGTCTTCATAATTCACATTGACGACCGCGGCAAACACGCCGGGTTCCAACTCGCAGATTCCCTCCGGCTCGTCCCAGACCACGCCCTCGAATCCAAAATCCAGCAATGCCTCCGATACCAGCGTCCGCCTGGAAATGGAATACATATTAATATAGTCCCCAATATCCGTAAATAAAGTCAACGGGAAATTAATAATATAATCCCCACTGACGCACAAGTCCTGGAAATTATCGCCTCTGGCCGTTCCCTGGTACTGGCCTAAATCCTCTACCATTTGTAACTGGTCATTTAAAATTTTAAAACTATAACCGCCCTCCGCGTCCGTCTGAATCACGTAGCGGTTGTTTTCCTTGTCATAACCGATGCCCAATATGTTAAACTCGTCAGAAATCGGAACCTTCCATTTAAAAGCAAGCGTACCCGCATCCATCACGTACATACAGCCCCGGTGCTCCGTGTCGACATTCGTATACAACGCGACCAGGATTTCATTGGTATTCGGATTGTAGGCCATCCCGTTCGCATGCTCATAATTGGTCTCGGCCACTCGCTTTGCCAGAGAATACTGTTCCACCGGATTTCCCGCTTCATCCACGGCATTGCGGTAATATGCCTTAACCACGTCCGGCGCATCTATATTGTCCCCAATGTTTTCAATACATATGATATAATGCTCCGTGGCACATATGGACTGCACGATGCCCTGCTCCCCCTCCAGCGGGTCTTCTATGATTTTTTCCCACTTTGCCCCCTCGAATGCATTGTCCGATGCAATCTGCGCGTGAACCGTGCCCACGCCGCACATAAAAGACAGCAAACAAACAAGGCAAAAGGCCATAATCCCCTTCTTCATTCTGATTCGTACTCCCCAAAAACTCACTTCTCTATATAGAAGAAAGAGTTTCGCGTCAAACGAAACTCTCATACTCTTCCTTCAGAACCTGTCTGCAATCACCTCTGTCACTCAATCACATGAATCCAGCCTTCTGGAGCTTCCAAATGCCCCATCTGGATGCCGGTCAGCGTATCATACAACTTCTGAGTAATCGGCCCCATCTTCTCCATGCCGCTTGGCATGCAGATCTCTTTTCCGTGATCCACAATCTTTCCGACCGGGGAAATGACCGCCGCCGTTCCGCACAAACCGCATTCTGCAAAGTCTTTCACTTCGTCAAAAAATACTTCTCTCTCCTCCACCTCAAGTCCCAGGTAATGCTCCGCCACATGCATCAGTGACCGCCTGGTGATGGATGGCAAAATCGTGTGCGACTTTGGAGTCACAATCTTGTTGTCCTTCGTCACGAACAAGAAATTGGCTCCGCCCGTCTCCTCCACCTTTGTCCTGGTCGCGGAATCCAGATACATGTTTTCATCAAATCCGTTCGCATGTGCCGTCACAATCGCGTGCAGGCTCATCGCATAATTCAAACCCGCCTTGATGTGTCCGGTTCCATGTGGTGCCGCACGGTCAAAATCCGAGACGCAAATGGTAAGCGGCTTTGCACCGCCCTTGAAATACGGCCCGACCGGGGTGGTGAAAATACGGAACTGGTACTCGTCCGCCGGTTTCACGCCGATGACCGGATTGATGCCAAACATGTATGGCCTGATATAAAGGGTCGCACCGCTACCATATGGGGGCACATATGCTTCATTTGCCTTCACGACCTGCTCAACCGCATCGACAAAACGATCGGCCGGGAACTGCGGCATCTCAAGCCTTGCCGCCGAGTCAAGCATCCTCTGCGCGTTCAAGTCCGGACGAAATACCACGATATGGCCGTCCTCCGTCGTGTATGCCTTCATCCCCTCAAAAATCGTCTGTGCATACTGCAAAACGCCCGCGCATTCATTCATCACGATATTGGCATCCTCGGTAATACACCCTTCGTCCCACGCCCCGTCCTTAAAATTGGAAACGTAACGCTTCTCCGTCTGGATGTAACCAAATCCAAGGTTTTCCCAGTCAATATTTTTCTTCATCTGCATCTCCTCCATTCCATTGTATCCATCATTTCCATAATGGTTACAGTTCGGCCAAGGCCAAACTGTAACCCATGATGACCAATTATAGTACTTTCGTTAAGAAAAATCAAGAGCGCGCTCTGTTTTTTCTATCGTTCCATCATACTTATGGATTCAATCCCCACGCTGCCGCCGCGCACGACTTCGATGTCTTTAAACTCTTCCTTCAAAAGCTTAATCACCGCGTCATTTTTCGTCGCCGTCTGTACGAATTCCAAAAGCAGGCTGTCCCGGCCATAATCTATGACCCTTGCCTTGAAGGTCTCGGCAATCTGGAACAGCTCCGCCTTGTCCTCCCGGCTGCACTTTTTCACCTTGACATAGAGGATTTCCTTCATCCGCACGAACACGTCCGTAAAGTCAATCACCTTGATGACCTCCACGAGACGATTCAATTGTTTCTTTATCTGTTCAAAAGTTTCATCATCACTGACCGTGGCAATCGTCATCCTGGACACCGTCGGATCCTCCGTCGTTCCCACCGTCAGGCTGTCCAAATTATAGGATTTTGCAGAAAATAAACCCGAAATCTTGGAAAGCACTCCCACTTGATTCTCCACGTACAAGGAAATCCACCGTTTCTTTATTGTATTCTCCATCTCTTACATCCTCTCCTCACCGTGCACATCTGGCAAAATCTTTCCGAACCGGGGCAATGCCGTCCCGACCCGATATCACGTTTCCCGCGCTTCTTAGGAACTGTTCCTTAGCAATCCAAAATCATGTCCTCAAGCGTTCCGCCCGGCTGAATCATCGGATATACCATCTCTTCCGGGTCGATAATGAATTCAATCAGCGTAGGCGTATTTGTATTCTCTTTTGCCTTGGCAAATGCCGCCGCGATGTCCTCTTTCTTTTCCACGCGGATGCCCTTTGCCCCGTAGCTCTCCGCCAGTTTCACAAAATCCGGCGTATACTCCGGCATCTGCTCGCCATTCGTACGGCGGAACAACGCGCCGGAGCGCATGTTCGTCATACTGTAACGTTTTCCATAAAACAACTTCTGCCACTGGCGCACCATTCCAAGATAAGAATTGTTAAATACGCACAATACCAACGGAAGCTCCTCCAATACCGCCGTCGCAAATTCCTGG
>CATLEQ010000052.1 GCA_949915905.1 uncultured Lachnospiraceae bacterium
GTCCTGCCCTTCGCGGCAAAAACATGCAAGCAAATCGGGCAGTACACGATAATCGACCACCAAATCCTCCTTATATGAGGAACGATCCAACGCCCCGCTAAGGTCAATGACCGGTGCGTAGGAAACCACCGCGTCCGGCAACCGGTATCCCTGCCCCATCAACGTCAAGGTAACCGCAATTACCTGATATGCCCCGGCGCTCTCTCCCAAAAGAGTGATTTTTGTGTCATGATGCTCCTTTTCAATGGCCTTATATGCCGTCACGGAATGTTCCACGGGTTCCGGAAACTTGTACTCCGGCGAAAGTCCATACACGATTCCATACACTTGTCCGCCATACTCCTTCGCCAAATATGAGGTGAACGAACGGACATAACGCGGATCCCCGCTTACCATGCCTCCTCCATGGATGTAGATGATAATGTTGTCCGTACGTAATTTTTCCGGCGTGGCCACGTCTACCGTGATACCGTCATATTCCTTTTCTTCATAAGAAACGCCCTTGCTTGGCGGCATCTGCGCGGAAGCCTTCGAACCCTCCCGCAGTGCTTTCACGTCAAACGTATCGTGGCTCATCTGCGTGCCGCCCTTTTTCATTTGCATTTTTACCATTTTTAATTGGAAACTCACTTTATCCCTCCTTTTTTCTTGTTTGTTGACATATATACTGTACCATCGAGTTTATAAAATTTTTAGGATTCATTTGATGAAAAATCGTACAGATTTGACTACATTAAAGTTAACTGCATCAAATTTTTTCGATTTTTCTTGCTTTTTTATGCGAAACGAGATATGATAATATTCGACAATAAAACAGACGGGAGCTTGTATGACAGGCTGAGAGGAAGGTGTGACCTTCGACCGATAACCTGATTTGGATAATGCCAACGTAGGGATGCCTGAGATTAGCATGTTGAACGGAAGTTGCCAAATCGGTGACTTCTTTTTTTATGCACACGGGCATCCAAGGGAAGTATGTCAGCTGGAGCTGACGGATGCCCGGCGCGCGAGTAGGGAAGATAAATCGCCCCTGCTCGATTTGTAAAATTATTGTCAAAAATCTTTTTTGAAAGGAAGTGAAGGACGGATTCCCCGAATAGATTCGGGCGGGTGCAAGGGGAGCGCCTTGTGCCTTGGAAATGATAGCGATGGGAAGCCGTGTTCCGGCGTGAGAGGAGACCAGCAAGTTTCGACCGACATTCTCAAGGCGGAGTTACCGTTCTTAATGTAAAAATGCCAACCGTGCGGTTGGAAAAATTTCAAAGGAGATTAGGACTATGAAAACAGAACAAACGAAGAAATTATGTATTGCAGGAATTTTGTGTGCCGTGGCGGTGGTCGGAAGCATGTTTTCCGTACCGGTTTTTGGGAGCAAGTGCGCTCCCGTCCAGCACATGGTGAACATTTTGTGCGCCGTGACGCTTGGCCCGTGGTATGGAGTCGTTGTCGCGTTTGTGGCGAGCCTGATTCGTAACCTCTTGGGACTTGGAAGTCTGATGGCGTTTCCCGGGAGCATGTTCGGCGCGTTGCTTTGCGGGATTGCCTATTGGAAAATGAAAAACATACCGCTTACGTTGCTCGCGGAGGTGTTTGGAACGGCCATATTGGGCGGGCTGTGCGCATACCCGGTCGCCATTTTGTTCATGGGGCAGACGGCCAGGGACATCGCGTTTTATGCCTATATCGTTCCGTTTCTCATTTCCACGGTGGGCGGCGCAATATTGTCCGCAATCGTGCTTGGCGCGTTTAAGAAAACCGGCGTGCTAGGGCAATTGGCCAGGTGAAGGTAACGGTTCAGACTTGTCTGAACTGTAATAGGTGAGGAAGGAGGGGAAGAGGATGCTGAAGGAAATGCTTAAAAATGTCAGGGAGCGCCGTCCGCTGATACATAATATTACCAATTATGTGACCGTAAATGATTGTGCCAACATGCTGCTGGCTTGTGGCGGATCACCCATCATGTCCGACGACGCGGACGAGGTGGAGGAAATCATGGGTATCTGCGCGGGGCTGAATATCAATATCGGGACGTTGAACCGGCGCACGATTCCGTCCATGCTGTCGGCGGGGAAAAAGGCGAACGAACTGGGGCATCCCGTCGTGCTCGATCCCGTAGGAGCGGGCGCGTCCGTGCTTCGGACGCGGACGGCCTTGCAGCTTTTGGAAGAGGTTCGATTTACCGTCATCCGTGGAAATGTTTCGGAAATCAAGACACTGGCCAATGGGAGCGGCACGACGAAGGGCGTGGACGCGGACGTGGCCGATGTCGTAACCGGGGAAAATATCGGACAGGCCGTGTCATTCGCCAAAAGCTTCGCGGCCAAATTCGGTGCGGTTGTAGCCATTACCGGGGCGATTGACATCGTGGCGGATGCCGAAAAGGCGTATTGCATTTACAACGGGCATCCGATGATGAGCGACATTACCGGGACGGGATGCCAGCTGTCAAGCCTCGTGGCGGCATACGTGGCGGCAAATCCGGGGCGGGAGCTCGACGCGGCATGCGCGGCCGTTTGCGCAATGGGCGTGTGCGGGGAGATTGCCCATGAGAGGCTTCAGAGTCTTGATGGCAATGCAAGCTATCGCAATTATATCATCGATGCCATGTACCACCTTGACGGCGAGACGTTGGAACGCCGCGCGAAATATACCTTGACGGACGCGTGAGCGTCCGCCTGCGTGAAGCGCATCAGATAAGGGGTGCCCGGAGGGCATACCTTGACGGACGCGTGAGCGTCCGCCGCCCCGCAAGGGCATGGGTTGAATGGCGGCACGAGACGAATGATACGAGGAGGAAGTCTATGAAATGTAAGAAGGAAATGATGCGTCTTTATGCGGTGACGGACAGAAGCTGGGTGGGGAGGCAGACGCTGCTTGAGCAAGTCGAGGCGGCCATAAAGGGCGGGGCAACCCTTGTCCAGCTTCGGGAAAAGGGGTTGGACGAGGAAACGTTTCTTGCGGAGGCCGTCGCCATGAGGGCGTTGTGTACGGCTTATGGCGTTTTGCTTATCATCAATGACAATGTGGAAATCGCAATCAAGTGCCGGGCAGACGGCGTCCATGTCGGCCAGAAGGACATGGAGGCGGGTAATGTCCGCACGCTCGTCGGAGAGGACATGATGATTGGCGTGTCGGTGCAAACGCTTGCACAAGCCCAGGCCGCGGAAGCGGCGGGGGCGGATTACCTCGGGGTCGGCGCGGTATTTCCTACCACGACCAAGTTGGACGCAAGAGAAGTGACGCACGAGACGCTTAAGGAGATTTGCGCCGCCGTGCATATCCCGGTGGTGGCCATTGGCGGCATCAAAAAAGAAAACATTGGCCAACTGGCAGGAAGTGGCGTGGACGGCGTGGCATTGGTTTCGGCCATATTTGCGGCAAAGGACATTGAAAACGAGTGCAGGGAACTAAAAATGCTTTCCGAGAAAATGGTCGGAGGGCAGATGAAGACGGCACTATCAATCGCGGGCAGTGATTCCTGCGGAGGTGCCGGCATTCAGGCGGATATTAAGACGATGACGATGAACGGCGTTTATGCCATGAGTGCGGTGACTGCCTTGACGGCGCAAAACACGACCGGCGTGTCGGACATTTTGGAGGTGGAACCAAGATTTTTACAAGGACAGATTGACGCGGTATTTACGGACATTTTTCCCGACGCGGTCAAAATCGGCATGGTTTCATCGGCGCGGCTTGTCGAGGTGATTGCCAGGCGGCTTGCGTTTTACAAGGCAAAAAACATCGTGGTGGATCCGGTCATGGTGGCGACGAGCGGTTCCCGGCTGATGAGGACGGATGCGGTGGACACGCTGATAAAAGAATTGCTTCCGCTTGCCGCCCTCGTCACGCCCAATATTCCCGAGGCGGAAATCTTGTCCGGCGTGAAGATTCAAGGAAAAGAAGACATGGAAGAGGCGGCAAGGCGAATCGGTGACGCGCATGGGTGCGCCGTATTATTAAAAGGCGGACACGATGTCAATGACGCGAATGACTTTTTGTATGCGCATGGCAAGTGCCGTTGGTTTGAAGGAAAGCGAATTGACAATCCCAACACGCACGGCACGGGGTGCACGCTTTCCTCCGCGATTGCCGCCAATCTGGCGAAGGGGTTCGACCTGGAGCTTTCCGTGGCGCGGTCGAAGGAATACATTTCCGGCGCGCTCTCGGCCATGCTGGACTTGGGGCGGGGATGCGGGCCGATGAACCATGCGTTTGACCTTGACAGCCGCTTTGGCCGGATGGCATGATGATTTGACGCTGGTATCAACAAGTATATCTGCATGAAGGAAGGAAAATATGAAGATGAGAAATGAAAACGCTGTTGTAAGAAACTATGCGACACAGATGGATGCCGCCAAACGCGGCATCATCACGCCGGAGATGAAGGCGGTGGCGAAAAAGGAGTATCGTACGGAAGAGGAAATCAGGGAATGGGTGGCCAGGGGGCAGGTGGCGATCTGCGCCAATAAGTTACATACGTGTATCGAGCCAAACGGGGTCGGTTCGATGCTGCGCACGAAAATCAACGTGAATCTGGGCGTTTCCAGAGATTGCAAGGATTATGACGTGGAGATGAAAAAGGTGATGGCGGCCGTGGACATGGGGGCGGAGGCCATCATGGACTTGTCGTCGCATGGAGACACGCAGCCGTTTCGTAAGAAACTGACAAGTGAATGCCCGGCAATGATTGGCACGGTTCCGGTTTACGACAGCGTGATTCATTACCAGCGTGATTTGGCGACACTTACGGCCAAGGATTTTATTGACGTGGTGCGCTTACATGCCGAGGACGGCGTGGACTTTGTCACGCTTCACTGCGGCATTACCCGCAAGACGATTGAGCAGATAAAAAAGCATAAGAGAAAAATGAACATCGTGTCGCGCGGCGGATCCCTTGTCTTTGCGTGGATGAGCATGACGGGGGAGGAAAATCCGTTTTATGAGTATTTTGACGAGATTCTCGACATTTGCCGGGAGTACGACGTGACGATTTCCCTCGGCGATGCCTGCCGCCCGGGGTGTCTGGCCGACGGAAGCGACGTGTGCCAGATTGAGGAATTGGTTCGCCTTGGCGAGCTGACGAAGCGGGCGTGGGAAAAAGACGTGCAGGTCATGGTGGAAGGTCCCGGGCACATGCCGCTTGACCAGATTGAGGCCAACATGAAGCTGCAGCAGACCGTTTGCCTAGGCGCGCCGTTTTACGTGCTTGGGCCAATTGTCACTGATATCGCCCCAGGATATGACCATATCACGTCGGCCATCGGCGGCGCGATTGCGGCCTCGGCGGGGGCGGCGTTCCTTTGCTACGTGACTCCGGCAGAGCATTTGGCTCTGCCGAACGTGGAGGATGTCAAGCAGGGAATCATTGCGTCGAAAATCGCGGCACACGCGGCGGATATTGCGAAGAAGGTTCCCCATGCAAGGGATGCGGATGACGCGATGGCGGACGCGCGGAGGACGTTTGACTGGGAAAAACAGTGGGAGTGCTCCCTTGACCCGGAAACGGCGAAGCGGATTCGTGCAGACAGGGCGCCCGAGCACGAGGACAGTTGTTCTATGTGCGGGAAATTCTGCGCCGTGCGGAGCATGAACAAGGCATTGAGCGGGGAATATATTGACATCTTGTGAGTGTGCGCGGCAAAATACAATGGTGGAGGTTCAAAGGCATGAAAGTTCTGCCTCTGAACCTCCTTGTTTCCACCGCATTTTCACATGGATTTTGCAGCAAGTGTAAAATCCTGGCCTGAATAGTTACTGTGATTCAATGAAAGCTTGCTTCATTTTCAAATTTCACGTCGGGCGGCACTGACCTTTGGAAGGCGTAGCTAAGTAGGTTCATTGGTGTCAAGTAAAGCTTCAGGCGTTTTAACTTGGCCTTCAGCGGGTTGCGGTCAAAAGCAATGTCGCAGAGACTGTAAACGCGGATGCTCTTTTTTAGTTCTTCCGGTGTCATGCCGTCTTCTACACTTATGGTCACGGTTTTTTCCCCATTTGGTAAAATGTCAAAGAAATTGTCACTGAAAGGCAGCGTGGAGCGATTGCTTTCTACCTTGACCAGCCGGGCAAAGGCATCGGCTTTCACCGTGATTTTTAATTGATTTCCTTCCGTTGCAATGCTTGTTCCTAGATTGGCATGAGGAAGCCTCAGGTTCTTTTCCTGGTCAAAAAGCACGGTCTTTTGCTGCAACAATTTTCCATCTTCATAAAGCCTCGCGGCAATTCCCGTTGTTTTTGCACGATAACGTGACTTTATGGCGGGGACGTTTAAGCAAAACGCTTTTTTGTTGGAAAGTCCCTTGATGCGGAAAGCCCGCTTTTCCGTTTTCAACGTTCCCTTTGTAAAATCAAAAATTTCATATTCCATTTCGACATCGTGGTCGGTCGTGAGGTCGTTCAATACAAAAATCTTCACTTGCTTGTCCGTGTCCTCGATGGACAGGGACAAGGGGGCGTTAAAATGCCTGGCACCATATTGCAACGCCTTGTAGTTGCCGTAGTAATCCATGCTTGACCAGGAGCAGACGCCCCAGCAGTCGTTTAACTGCCAGTACATGGAACCGTTGCAGCGTCCCTTGTTCCTGCGCCAATGCTCGGTGGCATCGGCAACGCATTCGAGTTGTGCCACCTGGGAAAGGTAGACATAATCCTCGAACCGTTTTGGCAGGTGGAAACGGGAAACCATGTAATAAATCATTTTGTCGTTTCCGCTGGTACATTTCTGGTGCGCCGTAAACACGTCGCTGTCAAGCGCGTAGTCGGCGGGCGTGGCAAATTGTTCGATGGCCTTTAAGTCGGGAAGGCTCTCAAAGCCGAACTCGCTGCAAAAGCGGGTCATTCGTTTCCGATAATAATTCATCGGCTGCAGTCCGTGCCAGACGTTCCACAGATGGGTGTCCCCGACATTGTCGGCAAATACGCCGTTGTTGTGTGAAACGCCGATGGGAGAGCCGGGAATATAGGGGGTGTGCCCATCTTGCCTTCGTAGTTCGGGTTCCAGAATGTCGTAAAAGAAAATCTCCGTCCATTCAATATAATCCTTCATGTTCCGCCAGCTAAAGCACATGTTTTCAATTTCGTTATTTCCGCACCACAAGGCCAGGGAAGGATGATGGCAGAGCCTCTTTACATTGCATGCGACTTCTTTTTTTACATTGGACAAAAAGGCATCGTCAAAGAACGGATAAGCCTGGCAGGCAAACGGAAAGTCCTGCCAGACGAGAACGCCGCGCTCGTCGCAGGCCTGGTAAAATTCGTCGCTTTCATAGTAGCCGCCGCCCCAGACGCGAATCATGTTCATGTTGGAGAATAAAACCGCGTCCAGAAGGTAATGAAGTTTCTGCTCGTCAAAACGGGTGATGAAGCTGTCCGCCGGAATATAATTCGTTCCCTTGATAAATAATGGCACGCCGTTTAAGCGGAATTGAAAGTTTTGACCGTAAGCGTCCTTTTCACGATTCAGTTCTATGGTGCGGATGCCGATTTTTTTCGATTGTTCGTCCACCGGCTTGCCATCGGCAAAAAGCGTTGCCTGGATGGTATAAAGCGGCTGCGCGTCTTTCCCGGAAAGCTCCTTCGTCCACCAAAGCTCGGGGCGTTCGATGATGAATTCAGCGATGGCCGTTTGACGGGAAGAGCGCATTTCGTCAGCGGACCCGGCGGAATCATCTTCTGCCGTATCAAGATAAGATGCGGTGGGGGCTTCCCTTGTCACATCGGTATAGGGCGCGGCGGCCAGGCCTGTTTGTGCATTGACATGAATTGGTACGGTCGCACGAACCTCCCTGCCATCGGGATGTATCAGGACGATTTCACATTTATACTCCCGGTCGGCGTAAGCACTCACGTCCGCCGTGACGCTGACACGGGTCGTGTCGTTTATAAGTTCTTGTTCTGGTTTTAAATATTCGATTTTCGCGCCGTCCACGAACGTAAGCCCGATGTCCTTCGTGATGCCGCTACAGGGAAGGATTGGACCCCAGTCCCAGCCAAAGTGACATTGCGGTTTTCGAATGTGGACGATGCCGTCCTGGCCGTTCGCGTTTCTAGGGGCCGGACATGCGGCGTGCCGTTCCTCCACGTATTTCACCGGAGAATGAAAAAGAATACGGATCTCATTTTTCCCGGGCTTTAAAAGCGGCTTTATGGCATGACTGTACGGAATAAAACAATTGTCTCCGTGAAATAGGAATTGCTCGTTGACATAAACATCACAAAGTGTGTCCAGCATCTTCGCGTCGAGCAAAATCTCGTCATATTTAAGCTCGTCTTCCGTCAATGCAAACGAGCGTTTATATTCCCAGTCCTTTTGCCCAACCCATTGCACTTTCTTTTCGTTCAGGGAAATAAATGGGTCGGGAATGAGGTCGTGTCGCATCAAGTCCAGAAAATTACATCCGGGAACCTGCGCTTTTCGCCAGATGCCTTCATCCGCCTGGCAAAACGACCAGGAACCGTTTAATGATTGATACATGGCAATCTCCTTTCGGTTATGAAAATGGACATGTCGATGCGGGCATGTCCATTTGAAAAATGAGCAAAACTCTTTTTTATTGTATCAAAGCGAAGGAGATTTTGCTATTATATTTTAAATGTATGTGTAAAATATTCGTTACTATCGCGACCCATAAACCTCAATCTGCGACAAGGCGGGGAATTGTGACGGCTTGTCTGCCGCAATCATGTTTGAAAGCTCGATGTAGGTCGTCTTTCTCTTTTCAAATGTCAATGTTTGTGGTTTGTCCGTCATTTCAAGATTCATCGTAAGCGGCTCGCCGTCCGAGAAGCTTACGGTTATCCGTTCCCAAAAGTTGTCGTGAGGCATGTCGAACCGGATGTAAATCGTAAGTTGGTCCACGTCGACTTCGCGCCCGAAATCAATCTTTAACTTGGAATCGGGATTTTTATTGATGCCCCATGAACAGTATGGCCATTCATTATGGCTTTGATTTATCCGGATTCCGTCAATGGCGTTTCGTGCGGCAAAAACGCCGGTCGCGCCTGAATCGGACGAGGCATGCGGGAAAGCCGTCGTGTTTTCCTCGAAATCATATGGGTTTAACGCGAGGTTTCGATAGGCGTGGATTTCGTAATCCTTGGCATACCGGACCATGACAAGGTGCACTTCTCCGGAAAACGCTTTCTGGGAGTAGGAAGATTTTCGCTCGTGAAACGGTATTTTAAATGAGGTCATTTTCTTTACGAATTGGAGCGCGCTTCCCATGGCGTCATCGTATTGAATCTGTAAAAATCCTTCTTTTTCTGAGATTTCAATAAAAATGAAGTCGCCTTCCTCGTATGTCCGATAGAGCACGAGGGACGCTTCCTCTTCTCCGCGCGCGACGGCGATGGTACGATATTGCTTGTCCATTACTTTTATTGCAATCATTTTCGTGCCTCCTTGGTTAAATCAAAGTCTTTACAAAATCCGTCACGTCCCCGTCTTCGGCGTTTTCGAGGAAAAGCTCCTTGAAGCGTTTCCCGGCAAAAGCGCCCTTGACCAAGTCGGCATCCAAATCCTTTAAGATGTCCACGAGCGGACGGTAGGAGACGGCCTTTACGCCATCTAGGATTTTCTTGTTTCGCATTTGGGGTTCGACCCATTCTTTTGGATACCCTTGCCCATGGCCGAAGCCGAACAGTTTCTCGAAGATATACTCCAGGTTGAGTTCGCCGCCCCAGCCAAATCCTTTTGCAAAAGGAATCGCGACGGCATTTCCATCGTTTATGTGCGCGAACGTGTATGCGTCGACGGGATCCTCAACGTGGCCGCAGATGACGCCGGGAAACGAGTTCATGGCAAGCATCGCGCCCTCGCCGGTCCCGCAGCCCGTAATGACGTAATCCGCCGCCTTGCTGTTTAAGAGGACGGCTCCAAGGATGCCGCATTGCACGTACGTAAGTTGCGCGTCATCATCCGGCGCATACATGCCGTAATTATAAACGGTGTGCCCCATTGGCTCCACCACTTTTTTGAGCGAGGCGGCGATAAGTTCATTTTTGGCCGCCTGGCTGTTTTCATTAATTAATGCGATTTTCATTTTAATAATCCTTTCTCTCTTATTTTATGGCTGCTTCCCGATATAGGCCAAAATCCCGCCATCCACGTAGAGGATGTGGCCGTTTACAAAGTCCGATGCATTTGAGGCTAAAAATACCGCCGGTCCCGCCAGGTCATCGGGCGTTCCCCACCTTTCGGCGGGTGTCTTTGCCGATATGAACGCGTCGAACGGGTGCCTGGAACCGTCTGCCCTCGTTTCGCGCAAAGGAGCGGTCTGCGGGGTCGCGATGTAGCCTGGCCCGATGCCGTTGCACTGGATGTTGTAACGGCCGTATTCGCTGGCAATATTTTTCGTGAGCATTTTAAGTCCGCCTTTCGCGGCCGCATAGGCCGATACCGTCTCGCGTCCCAGTTCGCTCATCATGGAGCAGACATTGATGATTTTTCCCCCGCCTTGTTCTATCATGTCAGGGATGACGGCCTTTGACATGATAAACGGGCCGTTCAAGTCAATGTCCACCACCTGGCGAAATTCCTCGGCACTCATCTCGCACATCGGAATTCGCTTGATGATGCCGGCGTTATTTACCAGGATGTTGACGTGTCCGACTTCCTCCGTCACTTTCGCGACAAGTTCCTGAACCTGCCGTTCGTCCGTGACGTCGCAGACGTAGCCGTATGCCTTGATGCCCAATGCCTTGTAATCGGCGACGGCCTTGTCAATACCGTCCCGGTGTCTGGCGTTAAATGCAATCTTTGCCCCGGCTTCGGCCAAGGCCTTTGCGATGGCAAAGCCTATGCCGTAAGTACCGCCGGTGACCAGAGCCACTTTTCCATTTAAACTGAAATCTACCATATGTTCTCCTTTCCGCCACCATATGTTTATGGCATGCGAAGCCCTTTGGCGTATGTTTTTACCAGATGAACAGTGACTTTCCTTTCAGGCGAAGAATCGCTTCTATGAAGAAGTAATCGCCATAGATGATGGGAACTTCCGTGTTTGAGCCGTCTTCATCGTGGTAAAAGAACGTGCCGCCGTCCATGATGGAATCGACGTTCGTCTCCCAGTTGGCAAACCTTTCCTCGCAAGCGCGCAGGATTTTGTATGCCGCGTCCACATAAAGATTTTTTTCGTATTCGCCGACATGCCCTGATAGTTCAAGCAAGCCTGCCGCCGTTATCATGCCTGCCGTGGAATCATACTTTAACGGTTCTTTTGGCGCGCGATAATCCACGAGTGGAAGCCAGTCATTTACCGCGAGGTTCGCGATACAATAGTGCGCGCATTTCTTGGCCGTGTTTAAAAATTCTTCCGCCCCGGTATGGCGGTAACTGAGGGCGAAGCCGTATACGGCCCAGGCTTGTCCCCTTGACCAGGCCGACCCCTTTTCGAAGCCCTGGCCTCCCGGATTATTTACAAAATCCCCGGTGTCGGGATCAACTTTCACGATGTGGTTGCAGCTGCCATCCTCCCGGACGATATATTTTTGCACCGTCCGTGCATGGCGGATGGCCATTTGTGAAAAGCGGGAGTCCTTCGTGACGTCCGAAGCCCAATATAAAAGGGGAATGTTCATCATGCAGTCGATAATCATCCACCCGCTCACGTTTCCGTCCTCGCCGAAATGGGAAGACGCGTCGTCCGCCCATGCGCGGATGAAGTTTCCGCCCGGATTAAAGCGGCCCGCCAAGAGGTTTGCCGCCTGCAGTCCCCGCTTCAGTGAAAGCTCGTTTCCCGTTTTTCGATAGTTTGCAACGGCCGATGGCAGAAATAAAAATCCCGCATCGTGATCAACGCCTTTTAAATCTGTAAGGATTTCGTTTAACCGGTCTTCTACGCCACAAGCCGTGTTCCGATACAACTCGTCTCCCGTGGCCTCGTACATTTGCCAGAGTATTCCCGGCCAGAATCCGTTCGTCCAGAAATGAACGCCGCCCATCTGCTCGACGGCCGCGCAGTCAAAATAGGCTCCGTTCCTCGGACTATAAGGAATCATCGTGCCAATGCGTTCGCACTGCGCGTGCATTTTCGATAGAAGCCTTTGGTAGGCTTCCTCAAGCCATTCCTCGTTGGAGCATGTAAGTCCAATCCCCATATTATAATACCTCCTTTTTGCGTCTTTGTATAATGATAGCAGAAAATTTGTGGATTTTCTTGTTTTTTATTAACACAAACATTGCAAATTTTAATTAAGTGGCAGGATAACGGAGCCAAAAGATCATTTTGATGTTATAATAACACCAGCAGAGCTTGGCTTTGGGATTTTTGGAAGACATAGAGGTGGATGATGCTTATTTACGATTCATGCCAGGAGGCAATCGAGTATTGCCTTGCCACGAAGACGTTTGCCGTGGCACATCTTTATAGCAATGAAAAGACGATGGACATTCATATTCATGATACATATGAGATTTATTTCAGCATATCCGGCGGAAAACAATTTCTGATTGACGACCGCCTATATGAGTTTAAGCCGAATGACATTTTTTTTATTAATCAATTTGAGAGCCATCATGTGAAGCGGCTCGATTCCATGACGCATGAGCGGATTGTGATTTCCGTACATCCGGATTTCGTGACGGCATTGTCCACGGAAAAAACAGATTTAAACTTTTGCTTTACTTATCGGGACGCGCCGTTCGGCCATCGGCTGACGTTGGACGATCGGGAAGTTGGCAAGTTGATGTATTACGTTCATAAGCTTGATGAAACATATGAGTATGGACAAGACCTTCTGGACATGGCCGTATTTATAGAAATGCTTACGTTTCTCAATCATATGTTTTACATTCGGTGCCGGAAGAAAGAAAATGATGATACCGTCGTCCCCAAATCGGTTGCCATGACGGCGCATCAGGAATTGATTGACCGCGTTTTGTCTTATGTAAACCAGCATTTGTCGGAAAATCTTTCGATATCCGCATTGTCGGAACAATTTTTCCTAAGCGGCCCATATTTGTGCAAGGTATTCAAGGCTCGGACGGGAGTCACGATTAACAGTTACGTTGCGGCCAAACGGATTTCCTATGCAAAGGAATTGCTCATGGAGGGGCATTCTATGACCGAAACCTGCCAGATGTGCGGATTTGGGGATTACAGCAACTTTTTTAAGACGTTTACCAAAATCGTCGGGGTGTCCCCAAAGAAATACGTTACAATTCAGCGGACGGAATTGTAACCATAAAAAGTTATATGTCACGACCTAACCAGACAATCTTTAGTCCGGCAAGCCGGACTCTTTGTTTACTGGGCAGGGCATCCAAAGGAAGTATGGCTGCTGGAGCTGACGGATGCCCTGCCCAGTGAACTTGAGATAAAATTTTTGCTAATATTAGAATAAATCTTTCTAAGAAAAAACAGCAGGATTTTGTATAATAAGGTAAATAAATAATAGGAGGCTTGTGATGAGAAATCGTAGAAAGTGCATGGACAACTGGAAATTTGTGAAAGAGGATATCGGTCTTGAGGCTGCAGGGGAACTATTTCATGCGGCCGTCGGTGAAACGGTAAATCTGCCTCATACATGGAATGCAGTGGATGGTCAGGACGGAGGCAATGATTTTTATCGGGGAAAATGCTGGTATGCGAAAAAACTTCCCAAAGTAGAGTTGAAAGAAGAGGAAGAACTCTGGATGGAATTTCGCGGGGTGGCGATGATGGCGGCCGTTTATGTAAATGGCCGGCTTACCGGAAAACACGATGGCGGTTATTCCACATTCCGTGTGAACCTTACACCGTGGCTTGAAGAGGAAAATACCATTGTGGTTTCGGCAGACAACAGCGAGGTGCGCACCGTTTATCCACAGAAAGCGGATTTCACATTCTATGGCGGTATCTATCGGGACGTTTCTCTCATCCGGGTGCCGAAGGCTCATTTTGCCATGGACTATTACGGCGGTGACGGACTTAAGGTGACACCGAAGGTCGAGAAAAACAGTGCCAGGGTGACGGTGGAAGGATGGACGGAGAATGTATCGGATGCGGCGACAGTAAGCCTGAGCGTGTCGGATGCTGCGAGAAATGTAGTGGTCGAAACGGAGGTTTTGGTTTCTGAAAACAGTATAAAAGCAGAAATCGAGATAGAGAATGTTCATCTGTGGGACGGAAAAGACGATCCGTATTTGTATACGCTGAAAGCGGAGCTGAAAGGCGCGGCGGAAACCGAAAATCCGGACTGTGTGGAAATAAAATTCGGCTGCCGTACTTTTTCTGTTGATCCTCAAAAAGGCTTTTTCTTAAACGAAAGACCTTATCCGCTCTGCGGTGTGGCTCGTCATCAGGACAGACAGGGTGTGGGCAATGCTCTCACGCCTGACATGCATGAGGAAGATATGCAGATGATACTTGAAATGGGAGCAAATACGATTCGTATGGCGCATTATCAGCACGACCAGTATTTTTATGAGCTGGCGGATAAGTATGGCATGATCGTTTGGGCGGAGATTCCTTATATCACGGAGCATATGCCGGAGGCAAGAGAAAATACCATCTCGCAAATGACAGAACTGATCGTGCAGAATTACAATCATCCCTCCATTATCTGCTGGGCGCTTTCCAATGAAATTACGGGAGCGACCGGGGTGACAGAGGATTTGATAGAGAATCACAAAATTCTGAATGATTTGTGCCATAAGCTGGATTCCACCAGACTGACTACGATGGCACATGTGTTCATGCTGGATACAGAGAATGAACTGGTAACATTGCCGGATATCCGCTCCTATAACCTTTATTATGGCTGGTATGTGGGGGAAATGGAGGATAATGACAGTTGGTTTGACAGCTATCACGAGAAACATCCGGATGTGGCGATGGGACTTTCCGAGTATGGCGCCGATGCCAATCCACAGTACCAGGGGGCAAATCCGCAAAAGGGTGACTGGTCGGAACCATATCAGGCACTGTATCATGAACATATGCTGGAAATGTGGAGCAAACGTCCCTATATCTGGGCAATGCATGTTTGGAATATGTTTGATTTTGGCG